>CAJWZC010000116.1 GCA_913049915.1 uncultured Colwellia sp. | reverse complement strand
ACACGAGGATTTTCAATCCTCTGCTCTACCAACTGAGCTATCGGGGCTAAACATGTTTAACTTGGCTAAATTCGTTACCTCGTTAAGACGGGGCGTATTAAACTGTTTTTCCTTAATCCCGTCAACTCTTTTTTGCTAAGTTTTTTATAATAAGCGTTTTTTTGCTGTTTTTTACAGCACATCTATTTTTAGTGTGCCTTTTGTGAGCATTAACGACTTATAAAATGAGCAAGGAGAACCTGTGTAGCCATTAAATATGATTATTTAGTCGGAGGTACATAACCTTCAATTTCAGGTTCTTTACCTTCAAAAAGGTAGGCAACCATGGCAGTTTCTAAAAATACACGATCATCAGCATTCATCATATTCATTTTTTTTTCATTTATTAGCATGGTTTGTTTCTTTTGCCAGATACCCCAAGCTTCTTTACAAATATTATCAAAAATACGTTTACCGATTTCACCAGGGTAAAGTTGGAAACCTAAACCTTCGGCTTCTTTGTTTAAGTTTTGACAAAATACTGTGCGACTCATAATGGTTTCTCTTCTTTATATTATATACGTAGTAGTTAATTAATCGGGCTTTGACGTTTTCGATTAGATAATTTGAACAAGAATTAAATAATCAATCAATAGTCCCTAAGTAAAGTAAGTAGCTTTTGTGTCGAGGCCGCTAAGCCGACACTTAATTCTTGGTGTAAATCATACCACTTCTGCTGTTCAGGTTCGTTTATATTTACTGAATCAAGTTGCTGGCATTCTACTATTACCGGAGTAATATCTAAATGAAAGTGACTAAAGGTATGTCTAAACTCCGTTAAGGTTTGTGATGAAATTACTTTTAATGACAAGTGAGTCATTAAGTCATCAATTTCAGAGAGTTTATCAATTTCATGAAAACACCATAATCCACCCCAAATACCCACAGGTGGACGCTTCTCCATTAACACCCTATCAGAGCGTTCTGTTTTTAGTCGAGGGATCACCATGATGGTTTTTTTCTCAGGAATTTTCTTTTTAGGTTTTTTTTGAGGAAAATTCATTTGTTGATCACCAGCCTTGGCTAAGCAGCTTTGCTCAACAGGACAAAGCTCACAATTTGGTTTGCTACGAGTACAAACTGTTGCGCCAAGGTCCATCATTGCTTGGTTGAAGCTGTCAGTTTCTATAGCAGGGGTTAATTGTTCGCTTAATTGCCATAATGCTTTGTCAAACTTACTCAAACCATTATAACCTTCAACAAGGTAGCTACGTGCTAACACACGTTTTACATTACCATCTAAAATAGGATGATGTTGTTTTAGCGATAAACTTAAAATAGCGCCAGCGGTTGAGCGACCTATGCCAGGTAAAGCGATAACTTGCTCAATATCAATGGGAAATTTACCATCATAGTCATTGACCATTATTTTAGCTGATTTATGTAAATTACGTGCTCGAGCATAATAGCCAAGACCAGTCCAATGATGTAAAACTACATCTTCATCGGCATTGGCTAAGTCAGTAATGGTTGGAAAGCTTGCCATAAAACGTTGGTAGTAAGGAATAACTGTTGCTACTTGCGTCTGTTGTAACATTATTTCTGAAATCCATACGCGATATGAAGTTTTATTTTGTTGCCAAGGTAAATGCTTTCTACCTTGTTGGTGATACCAGCTGACGACTTGCTGACCAAATTGTTCAGCCGAGTTGGCTGATAGTACTATAGGATTATTCATAGCGCGCAGTGTAACTAAATAAACGGTCGAGCTCAAATAGGCAAATTAGCATCTTGGTGAGTTAAGATATATAATCCGACTTTTAAAATTCGATTCGCTTAGTTCCAACTTAGCATTAAGAAAAATATAAGGCTTTATAATGAAAATTGACGCAAAAAACCGTAGTACCCGTATCCGTAAAAAATTACGTGTTGATGAGTTTCAGGAATTAGGCTTCGATATTGCTTGGAAATTAAAAGATGGCATAAATGGCGAAGAACTTGATGCTTTTATCAATAAGTTTTTTGCAGAAGCTATCCAGCCAAATGGACTAGGTTTTGGCGGCGAAGGTGATACCTTATGGCATGGTCTTATTTGTACTCAGAAATTAGGTTCTTGTACAGATGAGAATCGTACTACTGTTGAAAAATGGTTGTCTGATAATGGCGCAACTTCAGTAGCCGTAAGCGATTTATACGATGTGTGGTGGGCTGAATAAATTTATTCGTTATAAATAATTTTTATACGGCATTGCTGGCGTTATTCATTACCATTACTTATGTTCCATAAGCATAAGTAATGGTAATGAATAACTTGTTGGTTTTGTCTAAAATCTATTTATTTAGAATAATGAAGTCGAATAACTACTTATGCAGCAATATCAATAATGTTTTGCTGAATATAATTGAACGAATATTAGTAAAAGATCCAATATGACTGAAAAAACACATAAAACCATAGAACAAGCCGAGCAAGAAGGTAAGTACATTCGTAAGGTACGTAGCTTTGTTAAGCGCGAAGGTCGGTTAACTAAAAATCAAGAACGTGCGATTAACGATCATTGGAAAAATATGGGCTTAAACCATAGTGATGGCGTTATTGATGCTCTAATATTATTTGCTAATGAAAACCCTGTAGTTTTAGAGATTGGTTTTGGTATGGGTAAATCTTTAGTTGAAATGGCTAAAGCAGCACCTGAACTAAACTTTATTGGTATTGAAGTGCATAAACCGGGTGTTGGCGCTTGTATTTCATCTGCAATAGAAGAAAGTGTTAGCAATCTAAAAGTTTATGAACATGACGCTATCGAGATTTTAGCAGACTGTATACCAGACGGCACGCTAACAACCGTACAATTGTTTTTCCCTGACCCATGGCACAAGAAAAAACATCATAAGCGTCGTATTGTTTCTGCTGAATTTGTTGAAACTATTAGACAAAAGTTAAAAGTTGATGGTGTATTCCATATGGCGACTGACTGGGAGAATTATGCTGAGTGCATGTTAGAAGACATGCAAAGTGCTCCTGGTTATAATAACTTGTCTGAAACAAGTGATTATGTGCCGCGCCCTGATTCTCGTCCGTTAACTAAATTTGAAAACCGTGGACAAAATTTAGGTCATGGTGTCTGGGATTTACAGTTTGCTAAAAAGGCTTAATACCAAGTTCACTAAGTAAGTGATCATTTTCAAATAGCTTAAATATCTAATAACATCGTTGCTTTCAATCTCAATAGCCAGCTATTGCTCAATCAAGCTAACCAAGTAAGTTGTGGCTTGATTAGGCTTTACTTGGGTTAGCTGAGGGTAAAAATTGACGTTCAATAAAAAATAAATGTTGAGCGTTACGTAAATTCCCACTGTCTATTAACCATTTTTGGTCAATAATTTCACGTGCTAAGGCCGCATGCAATATGCGGCTTTTATATTGTGTCCAATAAACTAATGTTGCTGCTTGGTGGCAATCATTATTAGGAAACTGTTCACTACGAGTAATTGCTAATTCGTCAATAATATTAGCAATCACTTTATCTTTTAACTCATCATCAATTTGTTGTTTAAAGCGAGTGAATTTTTTTGCTTTAACTAATTGCCATAGCAACCAAACCAATGACAGTAACGCCAGTGTAGCGATAATTTCCATGTAATCTTCCTATTTAAATATTCACGATTATCATAGCACCTAAACGTCAGTATTTATCTATTCAAGTATATAAAAATAATGATAAAAAGATAACAGTTCGTTACGCTATTATTAATTTAATGACTATCGGGTTTTTATCAATGAATAGAGCTTTTCTAATGCTTAGTGTTTTTTTGTTAAGCGGATACGCAATACCAACACAAGCCTATAAAGTAAAAGAAAATTCAATCTAAACACTCTACAAAAAGGTCAACCCTTCAGTAGTCGAATTACATATAAAGTCATTAGCCGATCCGAAAGTAGGTCAAGTGGCGTATAAAGCCAAAACGTCAAGTTCATTAGAAACTGGTGCCTTAATGAGTATTGAAGAGCGTATTTTAACTGCTGCACATGTTGTTGATAAAGCGACAGCAATCGAAGTTGAGTTTGCAGGTGGTACTACAACTACGGGTCATGTTGTTTGGATAGAGCCGCTTATTGATTTAGCTATGATTCAAGTAGGGCAAGTTCCTACTACAGCAAAAGCAGTAAAGTTAGCTGAAGCTAACGATTACCAAATTGGTGAATAAGTTATTATTATTATTATTGGTGTACCGTTTGGTGTTAGCCATAGTTTATCTGTCGGCTATCTAAGTGGTATTCGAGATAGTCAGGCAATACAAGGACGAAGCCTAGGACCACGTTTATTACAAACTGAAGCCTCAATTAATCAAGGTAATTCTGGTGGTCTAATGTTTAATCTTAATGGTGATATTGTTGGTATTGTTAGTCATATATTATCTAAAAGTGGTGGCAGTAAAGACTTAGGATAGGTTGTTTCAGTTGATACTATTCGTCATATTATTGATAGCGGCCCAGGTACGTTTTCTGGATTTATGCCGCTTTTACTCAATAAGAAGCCGTCTTACGCAATTAATAATACGGCAGGCCATGGCATGTTAATTCAACATGTTATACCGGGTACTTTAGTAGATAAACTTGGCTTTAAAGGAGGTACTCTTAGTGTTGTAATAGGTCGTAGTCCTATTTTACTTGGTGGTGATATACTGTTAGAAGTTGTTGGTCGTGCTATTATTGATTTGGCCTCAGCGATGCAAGTTAAGAAACATCTTGCTAGCTTTGAAAAAGGCAATAGAGTTACCTTCAAATATTTACGCAATGGCGAAATGAAAGAAACTTACAGGATAGTTGACTAATAGGTATTTAGTAGTTATCGCTAATAATAAACTATGGTGTTTATTCAAAATAGCTAAAATAAAATGGTAGATTGCCTCTCTGCCTTTTTTAGATAACTTAAACGGTAAAAGTAGATTTTTTAATGGTGTTATAATGACTCCTTATAATCATTGCTAATATTTTTTTGGAAGCATTTTATGACTATAGTATATAAAACAAGAACACAGTTAGTGGTTGAAACTCTTAGAGAGAAAATTCTTAGTGGCGAATTAAAAGCGGGTGAACCACTTCGTCAAGCGGCGTTAGCGACCGAATTAAATGTGAGCCGTATTCCTGTAAGGGAAGCTTTGCTTCAGTTGGAAGGTGAAGGTTTAGTTGTCTTTGAACCACATAAAGGCGCTACAGTAACAGAGCTTAGCGCTAAGCATGTTGCGGAACTTTTTGAATTACGAGCAATGCTTGAAGGGAACTTACTTGCTGCTTCATTACCTTTGTTAACCAGCGATAAATTAGCCGAGGCAAGTGATATTTTAGCGCAATTAGATAAAGCCCTTGGTAAGGAAAATGCCGCAAATACCTGGAGTGAACTTAACTCTCGTTATCATAACTGTCTATATTCAGCAGCTAACAGACCGCAAACCCAGGATTTAGTTAATACGCTAAATAAAAATGCTGATAGATATATTCGTATGCACTTATTATGGGCAGGCGGTATTTCAAAAGCTGGACCTGAGCATAATCAGCTACTCGCCTTTTGTAAGACGGGCGATATAGACAAAGCTGTTGCCGTATTAAAACACCATATACTAAGCTCTAGAGACGAAATAAAAGTCTTTTTAGAGCAACGCGAAGCAGCTAATATTTAATTTAGCTCTTAGGTCAAAGTTTATTTGCTTATTTATGTTGTAAAAGTAAGCAAATATTGACTTTTTACCTTCATCTCTATAGTATTCCCGCCCCTCAAAACCACAGTAAACTTACTTAATTTTGTCTATGCTTAATGTTACTTAAGTTTAAATAGAATATGTTCGCCAATTCGTATTCGTCAATGATTTAACCTAAATAGTTAACCATTAGCGATAAACTCAATGAGATAAAAATGTTTGAATTACACGCCAGTAAAGTGTCTAACTTGAAAAATGATGTGTTATCAGGTCTAACCGTTGCGTTAGCACTGGTACCTGAAGCGGTAGCTTTTGCCTTTGTTGCCGGCGTAGAACCCTTAGTTGGTTTATATGCGGCGTTTATGGTCGGTTTAATAACGGCTATTTTTGGTGGTCGTCCTGGAATGATTTCTGGTGCCACAGGTGCGATGGCCGTGGTGATGGTAAGTTTAGTTGCTATTCACGGTGTTGAATATCTCTTTGCTACAGTGGTACTCACCGGGCTATTGCAAATTATGGCTGGCGTATTCAAATTAGGTAAGTTTATTCGCCTAGTGCCTCATCCGGTAATGTTAGGTTTTGTTAATGGCTTAGCCATCGTCATATTCTTAGCGCAATTAGGACAATTTAAAGTTACTAACGCTGCTGGTGAGCTTGAATGGATGCAAGGAACGCCATTATTTACAATGGCTGGCTTGATACTTTTGACGATGGCAATAATACATTTTTTCCCGAAACTTACTAAAGCAGTACCTTCTACGCTTATTGCTATTGTAGGTGTTTCATTACTTGTTTTTGCTACCGGCCTTGATACTAAACTTGTTGGTGATGCGGCTTCGATTGCTGGTGGTTTACCTACATTTTCTGTTCCAAATGTACCTTTCACCTTCGAAACATTTAAAATTATTCTTCCTTTTGCTTTAGTTCTTGCAGCAATAGGTCTCATTGAATCTTTATTAACGCTCACACTAATTGATGAATTAACAGGTACTCGTGGTCGTAGTAATAAAGAATGTATTGCGCAGGGTGCAGCTAATACAGCTACTGGATTCTTCGGCGGGATGGGTGGTTGTGCGATGATTGGTCAATCGATGATCAATGTAAACTCAGGTGGTCGTGGTAGAGCATCAGGTATTACTGCAGCGTTAGCCTTATTAGGTTTTATCTTATTTGCTTCGGGCTTAATTGAACAAATTCCTCTAGCAGCATTAGTGGGGGTAATGTTTATTGTTGTTATTGGTACTTTTGAATGGTCTAGTCTTCGCATTTTAGGCAAAGTGCCTAAAGCTGATGCGTTTGTTATTATACTCGTTTCAGCGGTTACTGTTTATTCCGATTTGGCTGTTGCTGTTATTGTGGGTGTTATTGTATCTGCTTTAGTTTTTGCTTGGGAACACGCCAAGCATATTGCCGTTAATCGTAGCGTTAATGAAAATGGTTCAACAGTATATGAAGTTAGTGGACCAATATTTTTTGGTTCAATCGCTAACTTCCTAGAACAATTTACGCCAGATGAAGACAGTGATGATGTTATTGTTGAATTTAAAAATGCTCGTGTTGTCGACCATTCAGCCATTGAAGCTATTGATACCTTGGCTGAACGGTATTTATCGCGCAACAAGGCTATGCATCTGAAACACTTAAATAAAGAGTGTAAGGAGCTGTTAGACAAAGCAGATAAATTAGTTGAGCTTAATATCATTGAAGACCCTGATTATCACATTGTAAGTGATAAGTTATCGTAAAGTTAGTTTAAAACTATCTGGTTAAGCTAGTTGTTATAAAAAATGCGTGGTACGTTATACTTAACTTACCACGCATTTTTTTATTTTTTAGGGAGGATTAAGTGCAATTAGAGTTTTTTGATGTGCCTAGTCCCTGTATTGGAATGTGTCAGTCTGATGATAAAGGTCACTGCTTAGGCTGTATGCGCTCGCGTAATGAACGACAAGACTGGAAAGATTTTAATAATGATGAAAAGCAAAAAGTCATAAAACGCTGCCTTCAGCGGAAAAAAAGAAAGAAAAATCAGTTAAACCCTAAGCACGAAAAAACAGTCATGACCCTTGAACTCGAAGCCGATATGCAACCATCTTTACTTGATGCGCCTAGTAAAGCTAAGACAATACCAGAGTCCGACTTAGACTTTAGTGACTTTGAATTATAACATTCATTTTTCTACTGTTTTTATCAATAATCTATTTAAACCCAATGTTTTACTGTTATTCTTAGCCAGACATATGTTTTATTTCCTATTTAATACTACTCTTCACCAGCATGAAATAGATGCGTTTTAAACACCTTAGGCGCCTGTGTAATATTTTTAATTGCTTATAGTCATTTAACGAAACTACATCTTCATCAATTAACTATACCCATTACAGTTCAAGATGCATATTTTAACACCTGAAAATTGTCATTAATTCGGGTAGGTAAAATATCACCTATTGTGGGAAGTGTTTCGCTAAAGAACTCATCAATTTTATCT
>CAJWZC010000115.1 GCA_913049915.1 uncultured Colwellia sp. | reverse complement strand
TTTCATGAGGGATATCATGATCCTCATCATTGTATAAATCAAGCACCTTCATTGAATACGGGTATATATTAAAAATAAAAAGTTATCATTACAGGATGATGAGATTAAAGTTTTTAGTAATTATTATAAAGCTACTATCGTTGCCAGTAAATAGTCGACCTATTGGGAGGACATGTTTATCTTAAAAGAAATAACGCTAGCAACTTATCAACAATAATAATTTCAGCTTACAATAGGGTAGCTTATACTTAGGTTTGAGTTTAATAATTGAACACTTATTTAGTCTTGATCTGTTTAATTAAACTTTAAGTAAATTATTATTATAAAACGGTTGCTTGCACCAAAACTTCCCTATATTATACGCTCTCTTTAGAAAGTACTGATTTTTTAAAGATTGCCCCGATAGCTCAGTTGGTAGAGCAGAGGATTGAAAATCCTCGTGTCCCTGGTTCAAATCCGGGTCGGGGCACCATAAAAATAAAAAGCCTCGACATTAACTATGTGGAGGCTTTTTAGTTTCTAAATCGCTAACTATAATTTAACTAGTTATTAGCGAGTTAATATCTAAAAAACTAAATAAGTATATTTCACTTAATTGGTTCTGTTGTTAGATTCTTATAGTTGCTCTTTTAAAGTGAATAATAAATCGAGTGCTTGCCTTGGACTTAACTCATTAACGTCAGTATCGATAAGTGTTGTTAACGCAGGATGTTCATTTGATGCAAAACTAAGTTGCTCAAAGGTATCATTAGGTGCAGGTGTGGTAGCAAGTAACATTGGTGTTTGTTGTTGCTCTAGCTCACTTAATTTTTGTTTAGCACGTTTTATCACCATTTTAGGTACGCCCGCTAATTGCGCTACTTGCAAGCCAAAACTCTTGCTGGCAGCGCCTTCTTGTATTGCGTGCATAAAAACGATATTATCGTGATGTTCCATGGCATCTAAGTGAACATTGGCTAAGGTAGGGATTTGATCTGCCAGCATTGTCAGCTCAAAATAATGCGTAGCGAATAAGGTAAAAGCCTTAGTTTTAAGGGCTAACATTTCTGCACAAGCCCAAGCCAGTGATAAGCCATCGTAAGTACTGGTACCACGACCAATCTCATCAAGCAGCACTAAACTTTTATCAGTAGCGTTATGTAAAATATTAGCAGTTTCAGTCATTTCGACCATAAAGGTTGAGCGACCACTGGCTAAATCATCGGAAGCACCAATTCGGGTAAATATTCTATCAACTAAACCTATTGTTGCGCTGTCAGCAGGTACATAACAACCGATATGAGCAAGCAATACGATCAAAGCCGTTTGGCGCATATAAGTCGATTTACCGCCCATGTTTGGACCAGTGATAATCAGCATTTTTCGTTGCTGCGTTAATGATACAGGATTAGCGATAAACGCATCTTTGGTCATCTGTTCAACGACAACATGACGACCCGCATCAATGCTAATACCAGGCTTTTCAACTAAGTTAGGTTTTACGTAGTTTAGGGCTAATGCTCGCTCTGCAAAGGTAGTTAATACATCAAGCTCAGCAATAGCTTGGCTCAATTGCTGTAGTTGCGCTAAATCAGGTAATACTTTATCGAATAACTCTTGATAGAGTACTTTCTCTAAGGCTAAGAATTTACTTTGAGCACTCAGCACTTTCTCTTCATGCTGTTTTAATTCTTCGGTAATAAAGCGTTCATTATTTTTTAATGTTTGGCGACGAATATAATCATTGGGTACATCAACAGCTGCGGTACGACTCATTTCAATAAAGAAGCCATGAACTCTATTATAACCAACTTTCAATGAGTGAATGCCAGTACGTTCTTTTTCACGTTGTTCCAGTTGTGCTAAGAATTCAGTAGCGCCATCACTTAAATCACGTAATACATCGAGCTCGCTATTATAACCGGGTGCGATCACACCACCATCACGTATTAACACGGGTGGGTTATCAACAATAGCATGTTCTAGTAACGCTTGTAATTGAGGTATTGGCTGGCTTTGTTGAGCAATGGTCATTAAATAGTTAGTAGGTGATTGTGTTAATTCACCTTGCGACTCATTGTGTAACTCACTTTGTAACTCAGGCAACTGTTGAAGAGCATGACGTAAACGGGCAAAATCTCGAGGGCGAGCAGAGCCTAATGCTATTCTAGAGATAATACGTTCAACATCTCCTAAGCCTTTTAATAATGGCTGAATCGGTGTGATTAGATCTAACGCAATGATATCACTTACCGTATTATGGCGGTTATTAAGAACCGTTAAATCCTGCAATGGAAAATGTACCCAACGTTTTAGCAAACGTGATCCCATTGGCGTGGAAGATTTATCTAAAATAGTGGCAAGAGTATTATCTAAACCACCTTGTAAATTTTGAGTCAGCTCCAAATTTCGTCTAGTAGCGGCATCAAGTAACACGCCTTTATTGGCCGATTCACAGATAATGGCACGAATATGAGGAAGAGCGGTACGTTGAGTATCTTTAACGTATTGAAATAAACACCCTGCGGCGGCCAAACCTAAAGGTTTATCATCAACACCAAAGCCAGTTAATACTTTAGTATCGAACTGTTTGTTCAATAAATTCATAGCCGTATCAAGATCAAATTCCCATTCTGGACGACGACGCAAACCTTTTCTATTCTCTATTAAACTAAAATCCTGTAGAGATTCACTATAAAGCAATTCAGCAGGAGATAAGCGTTGCAGTTCAGCTTGAAGTTGCTCATTGGTTTGTGGCTCAGTTAGTACAAATCGACCACTGGCCATATCTAAATAAGCAAGACCAAAAGCAGGGGTAGAACTGGATTTTAACTTTGTATGTGCTGATTGATTGTCTACGATGGCAACAATTAGATTATCTTGTTTGTCGGTCAGTAGCGCTTCATCACTAACAGTACCAGGCGTAATAACACGTACTACTTTACGCTCAACCGGACCTTTACTGGTAGCAGGATCACCTATTTGTTCACAAATGGCGACAGACTCACCTAAAGCGACTAGTTTGGCTAAATAGTTTTCAACTGCATGATAAGGTACACCAGCCATTGGAATAGCATTACCACCAGTTTTACCTCGTGCGGTAAGTGAAATATCTAATAGATCAGAGGCTTTTTTTGCATCATCAAAAAATAATTCATAGAAATCGCCCATACGATAAAAGATCAAAATATTTGGAAACTCAGCCTTAATGGTTAAGTACTGGCGCATCATAGGGGTGTGTGAAGATAAGTCTGTCATGTTTTTATTACACTTTTTGGTTCTGTATAGCCAGTTGTGTGGCTATTTATGTGTTTGTTGTAATCTAGTGAAATAAACTGAAATTTCAATTAATTTTATAAATTTTTATCGACAAGTGGTAGTTTTTCTCGTGGATACTTTTTGTTTAAAAAAATCTATACCTAATCACTAGTATTTTAGTTGTTAACGACAATAATACTGATATTAAAAAGCAAGCGCTATAGCTATAGCCGTTAAGGACGTAATAAATGATAAATACGCGAAAACCTTTAAATCTAGCTACTATAAAGCCATGAAACAAAGGGATAGTGGTCTTTTAGATATTGAAGAGAATAAAGGCTTACGAGTTTTATGTAGAAAGTCTGATACGAAGTCTTTTTAATCGGTATAAAGCCCTATCACCAATAAGCTATGTCAGATTAAAGTTAGTTGTTCTCTTTTAATATTATTAGCTGAGTCAAAAGTGAAGTAACTTAAGGTAGTTTTTTTGTGATGACCGTTGTTCGCTCACAAAATAGATAAAGTTAAAAAAAAAGACTTTAAATGGGTAAAAACGTTCGTCGAGAATAACTGTAATCGATGTTGGATAATTCTATTTATCTCAACTTATTGATGATCGTCAATTTATCAGGCCACCCATAATAACTTGTAAATATTTCAATAACTAAACTAAGCTGAATTTACTTTTGTTAAGTTGGTGATTGAAATGCCTAAGCCTCGATCACCACAAATCAGTTTATTAGATACGCGGTATTATTCAAAGTACGAAAGGTTTTTTTATGTGGTATAGATAAAGAGGCGGGTGTGAGTTTTGAACATAGACGGATATAGATTGCAAAGCGACTATTATAATTATCTCAGGTCTGAATAATAGATATTTGCGCCTATGCTATCATATATAATTACTTGCGTATTCTATTGTACGTGGATAGTTAATAAGTTAAAAATTGATCTTTAGATGAGGTACTTGAGTGTTGATATCAGTTATTCAAAGGCATATTATTAACGTAAACATATTCTAATAAACTCAATGATGAGTCGCTTGATAAGTTTCAACTTACAATGGTTGAAAGTACTTTACCGTCGCGCATGGCTTATATTGACTTAAACCCCATACGAGCAGGTATTGCTTAAAAACCAGAAAATTTTGACTTCACCAGTATTCAATTACGCATAAAAGTAGTGATAAAAGACAAATAACCTACTGAATTATTGACTTATACGGGTAATGAACACAAACAAAAAACCACAGGTATTCGTTTTAGCTTACAAGATTACCTAACCCTAGTTAATTAAACAGGACGTATCCTGTGTGATAACAAACTTGGTTAAAACTCACTACTGATTTTGAACGTATATGCACTGACGCATTAGGTACGGACGAAAACTTATGTGAATTTAGCGAGCAATTAGCTTTACAACGAGCGCTAATGCTCAGATCTACTTAAATAGAGCACAAGTACTTGTGTTAATAAGACGTAAATTTAATACTTTTTTAAAGTGGTTGGTTTAATTTGGCTAAAATTTGATATCTTGAGAAAATAGTTATGATAATACTTAAATAGAAGCGATATATTTTACTAATCAATATTTTAAAAAGCTAGCAACTGGCTTATCATTATTACTTGTAGTTATCATGGGTGGCATAGTTAATTAGTTAATTAGTTAATTAGTTAATTACTAAAACTGTATCCATGGGTGTGTAGTAGGTGTACGGGTGCTTTTGAATATTTTAATTCAAGAGAGCTCACGGTACATTATATTGACCATGACCAGGCTAATTACCAAACAGAAATTAAAGCTGGTGATACCAATCAAGATATTTCGACCTCCCTCCCTTTTAGCGATTTAAAGTCAATGTTAAAAAATAGCTTGAAATTTTCTTAAAAAATTAGCTAGCTTTATGAAAGTCTAGCTAATTTTACTTAATCATTTTCATAGCTGTGTTGGTCAGTCAACGTTAGCTTGTCAAACTCTGTTTTTATAATAAATTTTACTCATTACTTCATCAGTTGGTAATGAATTAGTACACTATATTTAACCTACTATGTTAAATATAGTGTACTAAAGAGCGGGTATTCATATCACTTGTATTACTAAAGTTATTCCTAAAAATACGACTCTATATATTATACAAAAATTTGATATTATTTAGGAAACAGCATGGTAAAGGTTAATCTAAATCCTAATCCTTTTGGACCATTAGCAGTATTTTTTAGCCAATATTTTACACCAGCACCAACGCTAAAAAGTTGATCACCAAGTTTTATCATTTGTGAAACGCTAGCATTAACAGGTACCGCCCATTGTCTAGACTTCCAATCATAAGTTGATTCAGTACTTAAACTAAGCGTTGTTGCCGTTTTGGTATTGTATGATACAAAAGGTTGTAAAAAAGTGGCACTTATATCGGCCCTATCGCTTGGCCCTCCAATAGAAACTATATGGTTAGCTAGGCCACCATATGTCCAGGGACCATCCTGTTTGAGGGCAACAGCGGTCGGCCCTAAACCAAATTTATCAGCACTTAATTTTGCATCAGATCCTGTGGGTAATAGTAATACTGGACCTACCCCCCAAATCCAGCCATCATTTGTTGGAGCTTTGGGTGAAAAAAATATACTTTGCACTACATCGCCAATCCCTGTTTGGCTTTCCCCTTGGCTAAAAATATCTTGCTGGTTAATCACAGGAAGAATAGTACGTGATATAAGGTTCCAATCTTCGCTGATAGAGAATGGGATAACGGGTTGAATATTTAAGGTTGAGCGATTGCCAAGATCGGATGGACCAATATCACTGTCATAATTGTATTGCATCGGTAAGCTTATTAATGCGGCTATAGGGTTACTAAGCTTTTTAGCCAAAGCCGCTTTTTGATCAGCTTCTGTAACCTCTGCAAAGACTAGCTGTGAGCAGCCTAATGAAGTTAACAACAATAATGTCTTAATAGTCCTGAGTGCAGTTTTTTTTGTGGTCTGTTTTGTATTTGAGTGAGTCAATAATGAGAATAAGTTTGTCATAGTTATTTCCTTAAACTATCGATTAAAAATTAAAAAAGACTGTGGTCGTATTAAATTTAGTATTTTTAATAAGTATATACTTAATCGTTTGTGTTAATAGGTTTTTCCGCTAAATTTTTTTATGGTAAAGCATAAATACTAGATAAAGAATCATAATAAATGACATACTAGTGATTACCACCCAATACCAACATGCTATAAATAAAATCTAGCCAGTTAGCAGTGAAGCGAGGGCCTGAAAATCAAACAGGATAAAGTCGTTAGTGGCTTGTACCTTCTGGGGAACATTGGTTTTGTAGCTTTATAGTAATAGTTAAGTGCCAGTTAAAAATATAAAGTTCTAACCAATTCCTAACAAAATAAGTGTCTACTAATAATACATAACATGAAAACGTAATAAACATTACTAAGGTATAGATTAATATACCAATGAGTATTGAACCCTTGAGCGTTAATTTTTTTATTAACAAAGGCGCCAACAAAGACGATAAATACATGGCGACAATATGGCTTTGAATAACCTATTTAGTTTCATTTAGGCTGTGTTCTTGCATATGATACATGCTAATTGGCGTTGCTGTTATTAATTAGCTCATTAGTACACAACCAACAGTGGCCGTTAAAAGAGCAATAATAAAAATAGGTTACCTAGCAATTTTTTTAGTGAACGGGTGTCTCCTTCTAACTCAGTATTCACAATTATTAGATTTTTAAATGTCATCATAATCAACATGGCTAACACAATGAGAAGCGCTAATAACAAAAAAGAGCCCGCATAACCCAAAGACGACATTAACCAATCCTTTCGGGCTACTGCGACTTTAGAGTCTAAGATTAAGCAACCCACAATAACATGTGTATATTTCAATAAAATTAAATAGCAGATCCCCCTCTCATTGAAATAGATAAAACCTCAACTATGCTTATTTAATCAGCAATAAAACCATTGAGGTTATTATGGCAACGACAAGAAAGTAGCAAGTTAATTTAATTGATACGTCTTACTATCACTCCATATCCCGCTGTGTTCGTCGTGATTTTTTATGTGGTGAAGATAAAGTGACAGGAAATAGCTATGAGTATAGGTTTGGCTAGGTTGAAGATAAACTATTAGCGCTAAGCCAAACCTTTGTAATTAATATTTGTGCTTATGAGGTAATGAGTAATGATACCCATACTGTTTTGTATGTTGATGTTGAACAAGCTAAATCATGGTAAATGCATCAGGTTATTAGTTTTTATTATCAACCACTTAGTTGTGATCTTAATACCGAGTAGTACTTATCCAGCATATTAACTTGATTGAACATTAGTACTGAAAGCTGGTTAGTGTTACCACACAATTTAGATAAGCCTTTCATAAGGCCTTAGCTAATCCAGAAGCGTTAACGGAGTTTTGTCAGCATCAACATCTTAAAAAACGGGCGACAATTTCTGTTTGTCAAAAGCTATTCTCTTAGTGTATTTCACCATAAAAAATAACCAATTAAGTTGATTTGTTACACCTTAATGCTTAAATATCCACAAAATTTATTCAACCTTATCTTTTTATAATTACCCTGTAATTTATTACTAATTTATATAAAAAATCTAAATTCTAGATGATTTTATGGAGAAAAATTCAATAGCTTGTGGTAATAGATATTAACTTTTTAGAAGGGGGGCATCTATTTATTGTCTGTTTTCGTTTATTTTCTTCAGCAGTTAAAACTTATGACAGGGAAGTACATATCTCTCTTTCCAATACAGAAAAAATCTTTAATAGAGCAAGTATTGCATTTGAGACAAGATGAAAGAATGATAGATATTGATCATTTGACACCTTATGATCTTCGTAAAATAGTAATAACAGGATTTTTCCGTTTAGGTTGTCTAAGTGAAGTTTTGGAAGCCGCTTTAGAAAATGCTATAACGGCGATTAAAGGTACTTGGACTTCCCCTAGTTTACTAGACACCAAATAAGTTACATTATAACTTCAAATAGAGGTGTTTATAAGCAAAGGCAAACGGTATACCCAAGAATTTAAAATTGAAGCGGTTAAGCAAACTAATGAGCGTAGCTATTCAGTCGTAGAAGTCTCTGAACGGTTAGGTATTTGCACCAAGACGCTCTATCACTGGCGAAGTCAGTTATCACAGAAACCTAAGCTTGTGAAAGCGCCTGATGAGCAATTGAGGATTGCCAAGCTCGAAGCGGAGCTAAAGCGTGTTACAGAGGACGTGACATCTTAAAAAAGGCCGCAAGGTACTTTGCCAGCAACCTCGAGTAAAGTACTGCTTCATAAATAAGTACCAACATATATTTTCAATCGTTTCCATGTGCCGCGTTTTCAGCTTACATCGTAGTGGCTATTATGCTTGGTTAAATAAGCCGTTAAGCGCAAGAGAAATTGAAGATAACCGATTACTTAAGCTTATCAAAAAATTCTATGTCGAAAGTGGTGGTACCTACGGTAGCCGTTGGATACATCAATATTTACGTGAAGTCGGAGAACTATGTAGTGTAAATCGTGTGGCTAAGATCATGAGAAAGCATAAGTAAAAAGCCCAAATTGGTTATATACCCATCACAGTTCAAGATGCAGATTTTAACACCTGAAAATTGTCATTAATTCGGGTAGCTAAAATATTACCTATTGTGGGAAGTGTTTCGCGAAATAACTCATCAATTTTATCTCTAAATTCTTTCGCTGTTGCAACGTATTTATTGTTTCTGACATGTTCATTCATCACTTTCC
>CAJWZC010000114.1 GCA_913049915.1 uncultured Colwellia sp. | reverse complement strand
TACGTCACGAATCGAACTAGCACCGGTCATTAACATCACTAATCGGTCTAGACCAAACGCTAAACCAGCATGTGGTGGCGCACCGTATTGTAGCGCTTCAAGTAAGAAACCAAATTTCTCTTCAGCTTCTTCATCACTAATGCCTAAAATTCTAAATACTGCTGCTTGCATATCTTGATTATGGATACGTACAGAGCCGCCACCAAGTTCACAACCATTTAGTACCATGTCATAAGCATCAGATAAAGCGCCGACAGGATTTGCTTCTAACTGCTCAGCAGTTAAATTAGTTGGTGCGGTAAATGGATGGTGAATAGCATGCATATGGCCATCTACTTCTTCAAACATTGGGAAGTCAACTACCCAAAGAGGTTTCCACTCGCCTTGAAGTAAATCAAGTTCTTCACCTAATTTAAGACGAAGTGCACCTAAAGATTCAGTAACAACATTATATTTGTCTGCGCCAAAGAAAATGATATCGCCAGTTTTCGCATTGGTACGTTTTAATAATGCGATAGCTTCATCACTTGATAAGAATTTTAAGATAGGTGACTGTAAACCTTCAAGACCTGTTGAAAGAGCCACATCAATATCATTAACTTTTAACCAAGGCATACCTTTTGCCCCGTAAATACCAACAAATTTTGTTAATTCATCAAGGCCCTTACGGGAAAACTTAGCAGCACCTTGAGGTAAACAAATAACGGCAACACGACCATTTTCATCGTTAGCAGGTCCTGAGAATACTTTAAATTCAACATCTTTTAAAATATCATTAACATCAATTAGTTCTAGTGGATTACGTAAATCTGGCTTATCACTACCAAAACGTGTCATTGCCTCAGAATAAGGCATACGTGGAAACTCACCTAAGTCAACATTCAACATTGTTTGGAATAATTCACGGATCATCTTTTCCGTTACTTCCATCACCTGGTCACTACTCATGAACGAGGTTTCAATATCTATTTGTGTGAATTCAGGTTGTCTGTCTGCACGTAAATCTTCATCACGGAAACATTTAACTATTTGATAATAACGTTCCATGCCTGACATCATTAGTAATTGCTTAAACAATTGTGGTGATTGTGGCAAAGCAAAAAATTGACCTTTATGGGTTCGACTTGGTACTAAATAATCACGAGCGCCTTCAGGGGTCGCTGCGGTAAGAATCGGTGTTTCAATATCTAAAAAGCCTAAAGACTCTAAAGAACTACGTACTGCAGAAGTTACTTTTGCGCGGAAACGTAAACGTTCAGTCATTTCAACACGACGTAAGTCTAAATAGCGGTATTTAAGACGAAGTTCTTCAGAATTAACTTGATTAGAGTCTAATGGCAAAGGCGCTGACTTATTTAAGATAGTAAGTTCTAAACCTAGTACTTCAATACCGCCTGTTTTCATGCCTTTATTTATTTGGCCTTCAGGGCGAGCACGGACTTTACCTTTTATTTGTACACAAAATTCATTACGTAGAGTATTCGCTTTTTTAATGACATCAGGTAAATCTGGATCATAAACAACTTGTACCAGGCCTTCACGGTCACGTAAATCTAAAAAAATCACAGCGCCTAAATCACGACGTTTGTTAACCCAACCACATAAAGTTATTTCTTGCCCGATGTGAGATTCATTTACCTCACCACAATAAAGACTGCGCATGTATTTTGCCCTATACCAATTCTATTAAACTTATAACAACCGCTATTTTACGATTGTTACGATAATTTTGGCCATATTATAAAGCAAAGAATATTAATGTCACCCCAGAACAAGCTGAAGGGTAAATTAAAGCGACTCAAGAGGCTTTTAATTAAAAAGATAATGATTTTTACCTGCAGCTTTTACTTTGTACATCATAGTATCTGCAATTTTAAGTAATTCAGTGTCGTTATCACCGTCATCGGGATACATGGCAATACCGATACTACAGCCGATAAAAGCATTAGTTTTCGACAGTTCAAACTCTTTTTGCATCAACCTTAATACTTTTTCTGCAACATACGCCGCTTCATTAGGGCTATGTAAACCAGTTAGTAGTAAAACAAATTCATCACCGCCAAAGCGTACTACTGTATCTGAACTCCTAACACAGCCTTGCAAGCGAACCGCAACTTGTTGTAATAATTCATCACCAACATCATGACCATAGGTATCATTGATGTTTTTAAAACCATCTAAGTCGATAAATAATACCGCCATTCCTAACGATTGGCGTTGATGAAACGCTACAGCAGTATTCAATCTATCCTTTAATAATACCCGGTTGGCAAGCCCTGTTAACTCATCATGAGTTGCCATATGTTTCATTATTTTTTCAAGCTGCTCTCGGTGTTTTATCTCAACTTGCAATCGTCTATTCCACATAACAATAACGCCAAGCACTAACAAAATTATTACCCCTATTTGCGCACCTACTTGCAATACCACATTTTTATCAAACCCTGTTTTTATTGCGAGGGTAAACCAATTGTCGTAAATTATTTGTTTCTCTTTTTCAGTAATAGATAATAAGCCTTTATTGATTATTTCTTTTAATAACAGTAATTCTTTGTTTATAGCAAAATGACTTTTATCTAGGCTGACATCCTCCATAATAGATATCATTAACGTTATAATATTTTCTTGTTTTAATAATTGCGTCGCCGAGGCCATCGTAGTGATAAAACCATCTACGCGTTCTTGCTGGAGTGCTGCTAATGCTTGCTCTCTGTTATCAGCTAATTTAAAGGTAATTAAAGGATGTTGTTTCCTTAACCAGGGAATTAAATAATATCCTTTAACAATAACTACTTGTTTACCATAAAAATCTTCTAGTTTCGTTTTTCGACCAGAATATAATGGATGTAACATTACCCATGGCATTTGCCAATAGCTTTCAGAAAACAGTATAAGGTTTTCACGTTCTGGTGTGGGCGTAATACTACCAAGCATGTCTACTTCTTCACTTAATAATGCTTGATACAACTTCTGCCAAGTATCAAAAGCCACATAGTCAAATTCGATACCTGTTCTATCACTAATTAAATTAAGAATATCGCGATTAATACCCGAGAAGGTTCCATTTTCGTCAATGAATTCAACTGGCGATAAATTATTAACAAGACCAACTTTTATATTTCTCCTAGTCGCTAAATAAGCAATTTCTTCTTCACTCAGCTCGATTTTTTTCGCTTTATTTTTATAATAATGTTCACTCGTATTACCATTTAACCATCTACCTTCTATTTTAATGAGGGTATTAATATCTAAGTCATCAAAACCTTGGTTAATAATATCTATCAATTTATTATTTTTTTGATGAACAATAGGTGATAATTTCAAAGTGATAATAGGACTGGCTAATCGATAAAATAGTGCCTGTAAATTACCTTGCACTAACTTAGCGTTAACTAAGTCAACTAAGCCAACAACACCTGCTATATCACCTTTTTCTAAAGCAAATAACATAGCACTAAGACTACTAAAGTAACGGACATTCAACTGCGGATATTGTGCTAGTAATTGTTCTTGATATGTTGAATTTTTCCAGATACCAATAACATGTTGACTAAATTTCTGAGTGAATTGCTCGAGTGAATGAATTTTATTGCCTTTATCATCTTTAAGTTTTTCACTGACATAAACTTGAACATCGGATAAATAAATAGGCCTTGCAAATAGTGTATCTTCAGGTGTTTTGGCATGGTCAGGGTAAGCCAAAACCACATCGGCTATTTGATCACCGATAAGATTTAATGCTTCAGTCATATCACGAGCAACAAACTCAACATTAATACCCACTTGTTTAGACCATAAACGCCAGACATCAATCAATAAACCTTGCGGTTCTCCAGACGGACTAACGCCCATATAAGGAGGGTAATGTGATGAAAACACGACAAGTAGACTGTCTTTTTGTTTATCTAAACCTAACCATTTTCGTTCTATGGCAGCGCGTTCTTCTTTTGAGATTTTATCAAAGCCTTGTTCGATAAAACTCAATAATGCATTATTATTTTTAGCAACCGCAACGCCATAATCTCCTTGTTGATAACGTAAAACCTTATGTACAGGGAAGCGTTTTCTTAAACTATCGTAATCAGAGAAGTTATCAGCGAGTTTTTCTAAACCAGTAAAGACTAAAATTTCATTATTCAAAGCAGCGCGGTATAAGTCGTGACGATTATTATAAGTTTTTAATGCGAAATAAGGATGATATTTTTGAAGTTTATCAATATGTGCTGAGCCTTTTACTACTCCAATGCTATAAGGTTTTAAATCAACTAGACTTTCAACATTATTAAGCTGTTGATTAACATAAAGGTGAGTATAAATAGAAAAGAGTGGCTTGGTAAAGAGCAGTGCTTTTCGTCTCGAATCAATAATGGATAGCCCACCATGAATATCGACATTGCCTTTTGCGACTTCACTTAAGGTATCTAGCCAAGGTAGTACAACAAATTTCACTTCAACTTGCTGATTTTTAGCCCACAAACGCCACATATCAGCCATCAAACCAATAGCATTACCGTGTTCATCAATAGCGTGATATGGAAAGGAAGTTTCATTAATCGCAATGGTTAATGGTTGCTTAACAGTAAAATAATCAGTTTTTTTAACCTTATTAACTTCTGTAACTAAGTTTACGGCAACCGCTTTCTGACTAGATAGAGTCAAAAATAAGGTAATTAAAATAAAATAACTGGTCTGTTTATAAAAAAAATTCAAAAAAATACCCTATAAATATAGCGTTGCGAATAAGATCGGTTAAAATAAGCCATTATATGATCACCACCAACTAATATACATGTTTCAGAGTGTACTTTAATGGTAGTAATTATCGATACTAACTTAACATAATAGTGAATATAGCAAAGACAATGCCTGATTCTGATACTGATTTAATTTACTCACAAGCGCATAAGCAAGTAAAAAACTTTACTTTTGATGCCCAAGTCGTTGAAGTTTTTCCCGACATGATCTCTCGTTCTGTGCCGGGCTATAATACTATTATCGACACTATAGGTCGACTTAGCCAACACTTTGTCCAAGAAAATAGCAATATCTATGATTTAGGTTGCTCTTTAGGTGCCGCAACACTTGCCATGCGTAAAGGAATTACCGCGAGCAACTGTAATATCATTGGTGTGGATAATTCTAGCGATATGGTAAAGCGGTGTAAAATGCATGTTGATGCTTTTAAAGGAAATACTCCTGTTAATATTATTGAAGGTAACATCCAAGATATCAAAATAGAAAATGCGTCTATGGTCGTACTTAATTTTACATTACAGTTTATTGAAAAATCACAACGCCAAGCATTGCTAAATACAATCGCTAAAGGATTAAACCCCGGAGGTTTACTGGTTTTGTCTGAAAAAATATCCAGCGATGATAACGTTATTGATGATGTATTAATTGACTTACACCATAGTTTCAAACGGGATAACGGTTATAGTGAGTTAGAAGTTGCTCAAAAACGTAGCGCCCTTGAAAAAGTAATGCTAACAGATTCGCTTGAACTACATAAAGAACGTTTAGCCCAGGCTGGCTTTGGCCATGCATCGTTATGGTTTCAATGTTTCAACTTCACTTCACTAATCGCCATTAAGTAAGTGTTATCAAAATAGTTGCCATTAACTAATAGCGACTAAAAAAAACACGCCATATTCAAACAACTAATTAGAATTCTATGAAGCAGTTCAATAAATTTTATCAACAAATTGCCACCAATCGCCTAGACCATTGGCTAAACACTTTACCTGCACAATTAAGCCATTGGCATGACAATAATCTACATGGTGACTACAAGCATTGGCAAAAAACATTAGATGCCTTGCCATTAGTAGATGCTAGTGTAACTAAAGATATAGTTAATACGGTTAAAGTGGGTGAGCTCGGTGATTTAGATCAAGGCCAATTTAAACGCCTTGAAAATTTAATGAAAAAATTTAAACCTTGGCGAAAAGGTCCTTACCATATTCATGGTTTACACATTGATACCGAATGGCGTAGTGACTTTAAATGGGATCGTTTAGCTGAGCATATCGGCGACTTATCAGGCAAGTATGTTTTAGACATAGGCTGTGGCAGCGGCTATCACTTATGGCGTATGCGCGGTGCAGGAGCTGAATTTGTTGTGGGGATTGACCCTACTCAGCTTTTTTTAATGCAATTTAATGCAATAAAACATTTTATTGATGATAGCCAAGTACATTTATTACCCTTAGGCGTTGAACAACTGCCTGAGCTAAAAGCTTTTGATACCGTATTTGCCATGGGTGTTTTATATCACCGTAGATCGCCAATTGATTTTCTTTATCAATTAAAAGCACAGCTAGTTAAAGGTGGTGAATTAGTATTAGAGACACTTATTGTTGATGGTGATGAAAATACGGTACTAGTACCTGGCGAACGTTACGCTAAAATGCGTAATGTGTGGTTTTTACCCAGTGAAAAAGCAATGTGCGCGTGGTTAGAGCGTTGTGGATTTAGTAATGTTCGGGTGGTAAATACTGATATTACCGCCTTAGATGAACAAAGAAAAACCGAATGGATTGATACTGAATCACTGCAAGACTTTCTTGACCCCAATGATAGCAGTAAAACCATTGAAGGTTATCCGGCACCTAAACGCGCCATATTTATTGCTAATGCCTAACTAACTGGTGTAACTTATAAAACTATATTGAATAAGAAATTAGAACTACGTTTTAGCTTCTTATTTAAATCTAAATAGTTGTTAGTAGATAAGGAAGGTTATGAGTGATGTTTGGTTAGCAAGACGACTTAAAAAAGTAACTAACAGGCAACAAGATCACCGTGACCCTTTCCAGCGAGACAGGGCTCGAATAATGCACTCTGCCTCTTTTCGTCGCTTGCAATCTAAAACCCAAGTCATGGGTAGCGGACAAAGTGATTTCTACCGTACCCGCTTAACCCATTCATTAGAAGCGGCACAAATAGGCTCAGGTATTACCGCACAATTACGCTATAAATCCCCTGAATTATGTGACGCCCTTTTCCCTACTAGCGATAGCTTGATAGAAACCATTTGCTTAGCCCACGATATCGGTCACCCCCCCTTCGGCCATGGTGGAGAAATAGCATTAAATTATATGATGCGAGATCATGGCGGATTTGAAGGCAACGGCCAAACGTTGCGCATAGTGGCGCGCTTAGAAACATTTAGTGAACACTTTGGTATGAATTTAACCAGAAGAACATTGCTTGGCTTGATGAAATACCCACAATTAATAGAAACGCTTAGTAAAGAGACTAAACCAAGTAGTGCTACTAACTTTCGACAACTTAAATCCTATGAGTGGCATCCGCCTAAAGGCTTATATAGTGACGACCAAGATATTATCGACTGGATCCTAGCGCCATTATCAAAAACGGACCGTGCCTTGTTTCAGAGTATGAATGGTCAAAATACCAACACGCATCATAAAACCCGATTCAAATCACTAGATTGTTCCATTATGGAATTAGCCGACGATATTGCTTACGGCATTCATGATCTCGAAGACGCCATAGTAACAAAAGTAGTGAACCGTGATGATTTTGACCGTGAAGTGATAAAAAAACTACAACAAATTGACGATACTTGGCTACAAGAATACAGCGTGAGCTTAACAGAGAAGCTTTTTAGTGATCATCATCATTTACAAAAAGACGCTATCGGCGGTTTAGTTAACTACCTTATTACAGCGATACAACTAACCGACCTTAATGAGCAAGAAAGTATAAATTTCTCAGAGCCACTACTTCGTTATAATGCAACCTTATCTGCCTCAACAGCAGAAGCACTCAAAATATTTAAGGATTTTGTGTACTTTTATGTCATCAAATTAACCAGCCTTCAGCGATTAGAATATAGAGGTCAGCAAATAGTGATGGAGCTGTTTGAAGCATTATCATCAGACCCTAACCGTTTACTACCAAGCAATAGCGCTAAACGCTGGCAACAAGCGGTAGATAACAAACAAAACTCACAGCGAGTAATAGCCGACTATATTGCTGGCATGACAGATGATTACGCTACACGCCTTTATCAGTCATTATTTAATGCCCATGGCGCGTCAGACTACCAGTTAACTTAGCGATATAAGTTAACTCGATAAATATAATAAGATGAGATTTGTGCCGTAATGCTAGAGATATACGCAGGGAAAAACGCTCTAAAGACAATACAAGAACAAGGCTTTAAACAAGAGTTATTTACTAACTTTCTCGGTGCCAGTGGAGGACCAAAATGGTTTACCCTCTTTGGATTAGATAAATACTTATTTGGTGATTTTTTCAAAGAAAGAAACACAGAGCTTAATTTAATAGGCTCAAGCGCTGGCGCATTTCGCGCTGCATGTTTAACACAAAACAATCCCGTGCAAGCCATTGAAGATTTAGCTTATAACTATGCTAATACGGTTTACTCTAAAAAGCCTAGCGCACAGGAAATATCAAATAAAGCGGTTGGTATAGTCGACCAGTTATTTATCGGCAACGGTGCTAATGAAGTTATCAATAATAAAGTATTTAAAGCACACTTTTTAGTGGCTAAATGTAATGGCTTAACCGCTTGTGATAATAAGATAATACAAGGTGCTGGTTTGCTAAGTAGTATGCTACTAAACAAGTTAGACAGAAGACTTCTCAGCAATCAATATCAGCGTTATATATTTAGACACCCAAGCAGTCATTTAGTGATAAACGACCCGTATAACTTTAGTAATGTTTACGAGACGCTAACCCCTGAGAATATTAAAAAGGCGGTACTCGCTTCTGGATCAATCCCAATGGTTATGTCTGGCATTAAAGATATTGAAGGCTGTGCAAAAGGTACCTACCGAGACGGCGGAATTATTGATTATCACTTTGATTTTTCATTGAGCAATAACAAGTGTGCTAAGCAACAATTTGAAAAAGAGTGTGTAGATGAAAACAGTCGAGCAAGAGACTGTAGCTTAATACCGCAAGGTTTAACACTTTACCCTCACTTTACCTCAGAACCGAAAGCAGGATGCTTTGATAAAAACTCCACCCGTAAAGT
>CAJWZC010000113.1 GCA_913049915.1 uncultured Colwellia sp. | reverse complement strand
ACGTAATAATTCCAGTTTCCAACTTTATTCAACTTCTACAATAATCATTTTATTTTTAACTACTTATTCTACAGTAACTGATTTTGCTAAGTTTCGTGGTTGATCGACATCGGTACCTTTAATTATGGCTACATAATAAGAAAGTAGTTGTAATGGTAAGGTATAAACGATGGGTGCAATAATATCATCACACACAGGCACATTAATCACTTTCATGGTGTCGTCACTAGCGAAGTTAGCATCACTATCAGCAAAGACATACATCAAGCCACCACGAGCACGCACTTCTTCAACGTTCGATTTAAGTTTTTCGATTAAATCATTTTTTGGTGCGACAACAATTACCGGCATTTCAGCATCGATAAGCGCTAATGGACCATGTTTAAGTTCACCTGCAGCATAAGCTTCAGCATGAATATAAGAAATTTCTTTCAGCTTAAGCGCCCCTTCCATTGCGATAGGATACTGGTCACCACGACCTAAAAATAACGCATGGTTTTTATCAGCAAAATCTTCAGCTAAATCTTCAATTGACGAGGCAAGTGCTAAGACTTCATCAAGTTTTGCTGGCAATGACATTAATGATTGAATAATTTCTGCTTGCTTGTCGTCTGACATACCGTGATGTCTACCAATTGCTACGGTCATCATTAATAAACCAACTAACTGAGTAGTAAAGGCTTTGGTTGATGCTACGCCAATTTCAGCGCCCGCTTTAGTCATGAAAGCAAGATCAGATTCACGCACTAACGATGAACCCGGTACGTTACAAATAACTAAGCTAGATTGATAACCAATCTCTTTTGCTAAACGCAAAGCCGCTAAAGTATCTGCGGTTTCACCTGATTGTGAAATGGTTACCAATAAAGAATTTTTAGGCACAAAAGATTTACGGTATCTAAACTCACTGGCAATTTCTATATTACAAGAAACACCGGCAAGCTCTTCTAACCAATATCTTGCAACCATGCCTGAGTGGTAACTGGTGCCACAGGCAATAATTTGTACATGCTCTACATTTTTAAATATCTCATCAGCGCCTTCGCCAAAGGTGTTGATATCTAACTTGCCGCCCACTACACGACCTTCTAATGAATTACGGATAGCAGTAGGTTGTTCGTAAGTTTCTTTTAACATGTAGTGACGGTATTCACCTTTGTCACCACTGTCGTGCGAGACATTCGCCTCTTTCGCTTCACGTTCAACGGGTTGACCATTGGTATCGAAAATACTGACGTTAAAGCGACTGATTTGCGCTACATCACCTTCTTCAAGGTAAGAGAATTTACGGGTTACCGGTAGTAACGCCATAATATCTGAAGCGATGAAGTTTTCGCCTAAACCGTAACCAATAACTAATGGGCTACCAGAACGAGCAACGATGATGTTGTCTTTATCACGACTATCCATGACTACGGTACCGTAAGCACCTTCAAGCTGCTTAACAGTTTTTTGTACTGCGGATAATAAGCTATCACAGGTTTTTAGCTCATGATGAACTAAGTGAGTAATCACTTCGGTATCTGTTTGCGAGAGAAATTCATAACCTAAACCTTGTAGCTGACTACGTAAGGCTTGATGATTTTCAATAATGCCATTATGCACTACCGCAATAGTATTATTAGAAACATGCGGATGAGCATTCGCTTCGCTTGGAACACCATGCGTAGCCCAACGTGTGTGTGCTATGCCTGTGCCACCCGTTACAGGTTGCTGCTCTAATGCTTGGGCAAGTTCTTGTACTTTACCTAAACGTTTTGTTGTTATTAGTTCGTTATTATTATTGATCACTGCAACACCAGCAGAATCATAACCGCGGTACTCTAATCGCTTTAAACCTTCTACTAAAATATCTGCTACATCTCTCTGAGCTACTGCGCCGACTATTCCACACATAATATTGATTCCTTTTAATTTTTACGTATTTATGTCTTTACGTAAAATTTTTCATTGTTTGAGCTTGGTTAACGTCATTAACTTAAATAAATAAGCTAAATTAACCTTTGGCGATAATTAACTTTACGCCTTGCGCAGTCAGTGCTATTCGCATTTCTTCAGAGAGACCATCATCGGTGATCACTGTATGAATTTGCTGCCAGGTAAGCTCTAAATTAGGTATTTTTTTCGTTATTTTGGCTGATTCAACCATCACGATAACTTCGCGAGCGACTTCTGCCATGACTCGACTTAAGCCGATTAATTCATTAAAGGTAGTAGTACCACGCTTAATATCGATGCCATCTGCACCAATAAAGAGTTGGTCAAAATCGTACGAGCGTAAAACTTGTTCAGCCACTTGTCCCTGAAAAGCTTCAGAGTTTGCGTCCCACGTTCCACCGGTCATCAATAATGTTGGTTCATTTTCTAATGCGTGGATCTCGTTAGCAATACTAAGGGCATTGGTCATGACCACTAAGCCTTTTTTACTGGCTAATTCACTGACTAAAGCAGAGGTAGTTTGACCACTATCGATGATAATACGGTTATGATCACGAATAAGCATCGCTGCTTTTTTCGCTATAAGTAGTTTTTGTTGCGACAGTGGATCGGCTTTTGTTTCAGTAATTTCACTTGGCAAAGCAACCGCGCCACCATAACGCCTTAGTAACAAGCCACTGTTTTCCAGTGCCGCAAGATCTTTTCTAATGGTGACTTCTGACGTGTCAAATTGCTTAGCTAAGCTATCTACGCTCACTTCACCTTGGGCATTTAAGTCGGCAATTATATTATGACGACGTTGCTGAGTATTTCGTTTCGACATAGGATTTAATGGTTAACTTATTTGATTAATTAGTTTCGAATTATAACATATAGTTTCGCTTTATGGGTATTATGTTTCATATCGAAAGATAGTGTAATTTTTACTTATATTATTATGATAACTTATCCAACAAGTAATACTCAAAGTTTAGACATAAAAAAAGTGCTATAAAAAAAGCACTTTTAATAAAAAATCGAGCGTTTCAGATGATTAGCTCTTATTTACTGGTCGCTGCCAACCAGTGACATTACGCTGTTTAGCGCGACCAAGCCCTAAACAGGTATCTTCTACTTGCTTAGTAATGACTGAGCCTGCACCAATTGTCGCTGAATTACCAATAGCTACTGGCGCTACCAATGAACTATTAGAGCCAATAAAGGCATTGTCACCAATTTTAGTGGTTGATTTATTTACACCATCGTAATTACAAGTAATCGTTCCAGCACCAATATTTACCTTAGTACCAATTTCAGCATTACCCAGATAACTTAAGTGACCTGCTTTACTGCCAGCACCTAAGGTGGTATTTTTCATTTCAACAAAGTTACCAATATGCGAATCTTTTTTCATTACTGTACCCGGACGAATACGGGCAAAAGGACCAACAGAACAATCTGCTTCAATAATGGCATCTTCAATAATACTGTTAGGTTTTATTTCAACATTTTCGCTAATAGTACTATTAATAATAATACAGTTCGCGCCAATAAGTACGTTATCAGCCAGTGTTACCGATCCTTCAAAAATACAGTTCACATCAATACTCACTTCAGTACCTGTGGTTAAGTTACCACGGACATCAATACGTGCCGGATCACGTAAACTAGCACCAGCAATCATCAGTTGTTCCGCAATACGAGCTTGATAAGCACGTTCTAGCGCTGCAAGTTGTACTCTATTATTAGCGCCTTCTACTTCTACTTCAGTATCAGGGTGCGCAGTAGCAATAACTTTGCCTTCACCGTGAGCTGAAGCAATAATATCAGTAAGGTAATACTCGCCTTGAGCATTATCACTTGATAAGTTACTTAACCAACGTTTTAAGTCGCCGCCATTAGCCAGTAAAATACCAGTATTAGCTTCGTTAATTTTAAGTTGTTCAGTACTGGCATCTTTTTGTTCGATAATACCAACGACTTGTTGTTGTCCGGCAATTTCTTCACGAACAATACGACCATACCCCATAGGGTTAGCCAAGTTTACTGTTAATAGCGCCATGCCATTCTCTGGTTTAACTGCTAATAAACTTTCTAAAGTAGAGACTTTAGTTAAGGGTACGTCACCGTATAAGACCAGTACATTTTCATCGTCTTTCAAGAAAGGAGAGGCTTGATCAACCGCATGACCGGTACCTAATTGTTCTTTTTGCTCTACAAACGTTAAGTCATCACCAGCGATACGCTGTTGTAATACCTCTCCACCAAAGCCATAAACCACATAAATATTACTTGCGCCAAGTTGGCGAGCACTATCGATAACATGCCCAACCATCGGCTTGTCGGCGATACTATGAAGTACTTTAGGTAAAGAAGAGCGCATGCGTGTACCTTTACCCGCAGCAAGAATAACAACAGAAAGTGACATGATAAATCCATTCATTGAGCATTTTTAAGAGCGCGTATTGTAACCAAGTTTGTAGTGTCTAGGCTAGTAGTAGTTAGGTTTTCAGAGTGAAACAGTTACTCTTGTCACAGTTAACTAATATTAAAAATTACATTAGCCTTTTAAGCTTTAAAAGTGTGGCTATATAGTTTAGTTAAGGATTCTATCAAGAATGAAATAGAATACTTAACTATTCACAAAACCAATCTATTAGTAGAGCCAGAGGTTAGCTAACCTCCAGATCAGTTATGATGGCAATAGGATCTGTTTGGTACTGGCTGATTAAGCTGGCTAATTCAGGCTTACAAGAACCACATTTAGTGCCACATTGTAGTTTTTCACCCAATTTATCAACACTGCTACAGCCTTTTCCAATCGCTTTATTAATAGTTTTTTCACCGATATTAAAACAACTACAGACCTGTTTACCTTGATTAAACTCTTCACTTGAAATACCGAGTAAAAGTGATTGTATCGTGGCAAATGCTAACGTTGCTTGACTAAAAACGTGTTCAAGCCATGATGCTTCAATTTCAGGCCAGCTTGTTGAAAAATATCCTAAGAAAGCAAGTTTACCCGCTTGTAAGCAAACAATATAACATTGGCTACCTTGTTGGAAGGTTAACCATTCTCCAGACAAACTACTCGTTTTTTGGCTCCACAACAACGCATCATTAGTGGGTTGATGAAATGCTACTTGATATACATCACCATAGACGGCGGCACTCTTAACCCAAAAGTCTGCATTGAGATTAACTTCGCTTGTGGTGTGCACACTCACATATTGTTGATAGTTTTTTTTGCTTAAGGCAACAGCGCCTTGCTTACATTCAGCTTGCCCTGAAATAGGGTCGACAATACCTTGATATAAAGCGCTAACGTTACCATGTGATGCAAAGCTTTCATTCCAATGGATTGGCATAAAACACTCGCCAACGCGTTGTTGATTGTCAACTTTCACATGAGTAATCGCCTGCCCTGTACTTGCCGTAATAGTAAGCATATCGTCATCTTGCACGGCTAAGTCTTTGGCATCTTTAGGATGTAAATATAAGTAGGGTTTGTCCGTATGTGCGGAAAGTTTACTGGTTTTTCCAGTACGAGTCATTGTATGCCATTGGTCACGCATTCGACCACTGTTTAGCAGAAAAGGAAACTCTACTGAGGTTCGTTGAATTGGTAACTGTGGGCTTACAGCAATAAATTGCGCTTTACCTGATGCAGTATTAAACTTTCCATTGGCATAAACACGGGCACAACCTTGTGGGTTTTTTTCATTAACTGGCCATTGAATCGGCGCTAACTGCTGATACTCTTGCGCGCTTAGTTGACTTAAACCCGATAAATCCAGTAATCTCTCACCGTTATTTTCAAAAGCAGTTAACTGAGCATGTTCTTTAAAAACATCACTCACGTCTTCAAAATCAAAGCCATCAAAACCCATTGTCTGAGCAACATCACGGATAATTTGCCAATCATGTTTTGCTTGCCCTGCGGGTAAAACCGCATTGCGTTGACGAGATATGCGTCGCTCTGAATTGGTGACCGTACCATTTTTCTCTAACCATGGCGTTGCTGGTAATTTTACATCAGCAAACGCCAAGGTATCATTTTGTTCAACACAATCCGATACCACCACGAGTTCACACTTTTTCAATGCTGCGATGATTTTATCACGGTCAGGCAAACTCACTACTGGGTTGGTTGCCATTATCCATACCGCTTTAATGTCACCAGACTCTATTTTATCAAACAGTTCAACCGCCTTAGCGCCTTGCTTATTTGCTATGGTAGGTGATTGCCAAAAGCGCTGTACTTTATCTTGATGCGCTGGATTATCAATATCTAAATGAGCGGCGAGTTGGTTAGCAAGTCCACCCACTTCTCTGCCTCCCATTGCATTGGGTTGGCCAGTAATTGAAAAAGGTCCACTACCCGCTTTGGCTATTTTTCCACTCGCTAAATGACAGTTAATAATACTCTGGCATTTATCAACGCCAGAAGACGATTGATTAATACCCATAGAATAGAAGGTAACTGCACTTTTACTTTGACAAAATAACTGATAAACAGCCGTTAGCTCTTCAGTACTCACTTGACAATATTCAGCTACTTTCTCTACTGACCATGTTGCTGATTGTTTTAGGGTCTCTTCAAAACCTTCGGTGAATTGGTCTATATAATCCGTGTCTAAGCCGCCATTTTTACTTAAATAATTTAGCAGGCCATTAAAAAAGGCCCCATCAGTACCTGCCTTTAATTGCACAAAATTATCGGCTAGCTCACAAGTAGCGGTTTTTCTTGGATCGATCACTACAACTTTCATCGCTGGATTAATTTTTTTAGCGCGCTCAATACGTTGATATAAAACTGGATGTGTCCACGCAGCATTTGAGCCAGTGAGTAATAACAGTTCTGATTGCTCAAGATCATCATAAGTACAAGGTACAACATCTTCACCAAGGGCTCGCTTATAAGCCGATACCGCTGACGACATACACAGCCTAGAGTTAGTGTCGATATTACCTGAGCCGATATAACCCTTCATCAATTTATTAGCGAGATAATAATCTTCAGTCAATAACTGTCCTGACACATAAAACGCGACCGCATCTTTACCGTACTTGTTAATAATATCAGTAAACTTATTTGCTACATGGTCTGTCGCTTGTTGCCAGCTCACTTGTTGACCTGAAATTTCAGGTACTAATAAACGATTAGTTAAATCGATAGTATTAAGTAAGTTACTGCCTTTAACACACAACTTACCATAATTTGCCGGATGATCAGCTGTGCCAACTAATGAAGTCGCTTGGCCATCGGCTACGCCAATATCAATCCCGCAACCAACACCACAATAAGCGCAAGTACTCTGAATAAGTGACGGTGTATTCTCTGTCACCATGGGTGAAACGTGCGCTGAAGCAGGTATTAATCTGCTCATACTGAACTCCTCAAACAAGCCTGTTTATCGAACGAATAATAATGCAAACTAATAAAGCACTTGTACTTGTTCGTTTTCAATTCGAATTGGATAAACCGAAATACTCTGATCTTCTTGCAGACATTGTCCTGTTTTTAATGAAAAATGCTGTTTATATAATGGCGAAGCCACCACAGGCTCATCATCAATAGAACCGACAATGCCACGATAAAGTACATTGGCTTTACCGATAGGGTCGTAATTACCTACGGCATATATTTTTTCTTCGCTGTGAGGAATATGGAAGATGGCTATTTGCTCTTCGTTACCCGCTTCGTTAGCAAGTAATGCGCTAATACCTGAATCTTTAACTAGGTCTGCTGCTTCGCAGATAGTGCGCCATGATTTATTCGTTGTTGTAGTCATTTAATTGTGCTCCTCTTATGCTTCTTCGGTAACGGCTTCAGCAGCATCAGTTTTTATAGATGGGATAAAGGTTACGGCAATTTTTTCGTCACCACGCGCTGGACGAATTTGCTCTCGCTCAGTAACAAAGTGGATATTACTATCAGTTTTGTCTGAGTTAACGAAAGGTTGAAAACGTTTCAATGCTTCTGGATCTTCAAGAGTCGTTTTCCATTCACATTGATAAGTACCTACAATGGCTTCCATTTGCGTCTCGAGCACATCGTTAATGCCTAGACTGTCTTTCATGATAACATCTTGCAAGTAAGCTAAACCGCCTTCTAAGTTATCCATCCAAACTGAAGTACGTTGCAATCTGTCGCCAGTTTGTACGTAGAACATTAAAATACGGTCAACATACTTCACTAAAGTATCATCATCTAAATCCGTGGCAAATAAATCACCGTGGCGTGGTTTCATACCGCCATTTCCGCCGACAAAAAGGTTCCAACCATTTTCGGTGGCAATAATACCGATATCTTTACCTTGGGCTTCAGCACATTCACGAGTACACCCTGACACACCAAATTTAATCTTATGTGGAGCACGTAAACCTTTATATCTATTTTCTAAATCGATTGCCATGGTCATGCTATCTTGCACACCATAACGACACCAAGTAGAGCCAACACAGGATTTAACCGTACGTAATGATTTACCGTAGGCGTGACCTGTTTCAAAACCAGCATCAACTAACTCTTTCCAAATAGGTGGTAACTGTTCAACACGAGCACCAAATAAATCAACACGTGCGCCACCGGTAATTTTAGTATACAAGTTATATTTTTTAGCAACTTCACCGAGTACGATAAGTTTATCTGGAGTAATTTCACCTCCGGCAATACGCGGTACCACTGAATAAGTACCATCTTTTTGCATGTTACCTAGATAAGTATCGTTGGTATCTTGTAGTGATAAATGAGGCTTTTTAAGAATGTAATCATTCCATACTGAAGCGAGTACTGAAGCAGCTACTGGTTTACAAATTTCACAACCTAAACCTTTACCGTGCTTACTTAATAGCTCATCAAAGGTTTTTATTTTTTCTACGCTAATAATATCGAAGATTTCACTACGTGAATAAGCGAAATGCTCACAAATGTCTTTTTTAACTTCAACACCACGTTTTTCAAATTCATTATCCGCAACACTCTTAACTAAGGCTGCACAACCACCACAACCAGAGCCCGCTTTAGTGCAACTCTTAACATCGCCAACTGTCATTGCACCCGCATCAATAGAAGCTATTATGTCGCCTTTAGTGACGTTATGACATGAACGGATAGTTGCTGTATCAGCCGGTGCTTATTCTTGGGG
>CAJWZC010000112.1 GCA_913049915.1 uncultured Colwellia sp. | reverse complement strand
CCGCGACCCCCGGCGTGACAGGCCGGTATTCTAACCAACTGAACTACCACTCCGCATGTATTGTCTGCTTCAACAACATCTCGTTGAATGCGGCGAGATAATACGGTTATGATGAAGCGCAGTCAACCACTTTTTTAATAAAGTTTTCGGCCTGCGTAATTGAGTAGCAATCTGATGAATTTACAAGCATATTTTAGTCGTTTTACGTAAACAATAATATAAATAGTCTTACTTCCGCTTTTTCTTCCATCGCAACAAGAAGAACAAAACAACAGATACCAGTATAACAACACTATTACCGATAACGATAATGATAAAAGTTTCTTGGTCTTTATCATCTTGAACTAGTTTTTGGGCTAATAAGGCTGCAATTCTATCTTGCTCTCCTTTGATAAGTAACTCATCGGTAGTTTCAACTATTGTAGTCACCGTCTCAGAATTCACATTCTCGCCTGTTTTAAGCTCATTAAGGCTTGTTTCTACATAAAAACTAAACTCTGGTAACACTAGGCGAAAATCGCGACCTTTAATTGTCTTGCCAAATACACTAATATTTACACGATATAAACCTGGTTCTGTATTAGTAATCGTTGCCATTCTACTTGTACCTTCTTCTTCCATAATCGAAAAAGGTTCAATTTGTCGGTCTGGGAATGTAAACTTTCCTTGGAAGACCAGGCTATTAGGGTCGACAAAAGTAGGATCTATAGTTAACAGTAATTGATGAGGAATTTCAACGCCTTCCGATTTTATAACACTAATATCTATTGGTGTTTTTTTTAAAATAATAGCTTGTTGTCTTAACTCGCGAGTTGCCATAGGTAGTTTCACTAAATAAACTGGCTGCCACTCTCCTGAAGCAAAATTGAGAATAAATTCACCAGTAAAGGTATTATCATTAGCATATTCATCTAAACCACGACCATCATCACGAAAAGAAGTTACCTTGATAGCATCAGCACCAAAATTTTCATAAAGTGAGTTATTAGTACTGTAGAAATTAACATCTAGTTTGACAACCTTTTTGAAATGAGGACTATTTATCGCTTCATTACCATTAAAAAGCCGACCTTTTACTTTTAGTGTTTCACCTGAAAAAGCAATTTCAGGTAGTGGTTCTACTACAATTTTCACATCTGAAACTACTAATATCTGACTATTTGGTAAAATATCACCTACAGCTTGCCAAGGTCCTGGCATAGGTTTTTTTATTTTAATCATGTCAAACGTGCTGTCATCAAACCATTGAACTTTGTCATGATCAATTTGATTAACTCTTATTTTACTTCCGTCTGGTCTTATGAGAATAATCGGGGTACTACCACTCTTACGATAAAAGATGAGCGTTATTTCCTCTAGATCAGCATCCAGACGAAAACGGTTATCAAAATAAGGTACTTGGTTAGTTATATTATCTTGCTGATAGTATTCAACTTTAGTTTTGCTCAGCTTATTATTTTCATTTTTACTTTCTACATTACTGCTAAGGAATGCCCCTGCATTAAATGAAGCAACAGAAAAAAATAAATAAGTAATAAGCTTTAATGCTTTAACAGGTTGTAAGTTCGAACATTTATACCTATTTATTTCCAAAGGGGATCTCCTCCTTTATTAGCAATTACGGCGACTCGATCTACATGTGCTTCTAATTCATCGGCCGAAGCGGCAATAACCTTTAATCTATTACGATTAGAGTGCACTCTTCGAATGGCATTAGCCTCTAAATTACCACCCTCACCAGCCGACAAATTAAAACTTGATTGCTTGCGCGTCATTTCAATGTAAACATATGCCAGTAATTGCGCATCAATTAATGCCCCATGATATGTCCGGTCTACTAACTTGTCCACACGGTAAAATCGGGCTAAGTAATCTAAAGTCTTCGGAGATCCCAGTTCATCTTTTGAAACTTTCAAGGTATCAGTAATAGTACAGATATCGTTTGTCATCGGTACTTTATCTTGACTACGCCCCATAGAGTTAAACAAAGAGAACTCATGGTCCATAAAACCAACATCAAACTTAGAATTATGAATGACCAGCTCTGCGCCACGAATAAAATCAATAAATTCGTGCACAACTTGAGAGAAAATAGGCTTATCAGACAGAAATTCATTAGTTAAACCATGAATATTAATAACCTCTTGATCCATTTCAAATACTTGGCCACGTTGATCGAGGGGTTTTACATAAGCGTGATAAGTTCGTCCGGTTAATTGACGATTTATCATTTCAACACAGCCTATTTCTACAATTCGATGTCCTTCTCTGGGATTAATACCTGTAGTTTCTGTATCTAAAATGATTAATCGCTTATCTTTCTCTGAGTATTGAGTCTCGGTTATATTCTTCACTGATGAGCCTTTTGGGTGATTTTTCATGGTTAACGCTTATTCCTGAATTCAGAATTGACTATTATTTTTCGGGTAACGCCTGGGGGAATTCAGTTAAGTTAATTTGCATTCTTTTACTGGTAAAGCATAACGTAATTAAGGCAAAGACAATCAGTACTTGGCAAATTAACCACGATATTGAGGTCAATTGCCAATAGAAAAAAGCAATAAGATTAATGCCGAAGTCAAAAATTAATGCCGCTACCAACATGGTTCGACAATATGGCCAAGTTATTTTGACCCAATTAGCTGCATTTGGTCGACGGAAACTGATAATAAAAACAACACATAAACCCATAACACCTGAGATTAAACTTAGAAAAAATAGGCTAGTTTCTGGGTATATCCATTGAATAGTTGCCACTCTATCTTTCATATTAGTTACAGACATAAGCCATACTAAATAACCACGTAATACAAAAAGTAATATCAAATAAAAACGTTTTGATAATTTTAAACAATCAAATTTATCAAAGTCTTCAATTGAATATTCTTGATATTTTTTAGACATTTTTAACTTTCTTATTTTTTAACTGACGCTCTTGATCTAACAAATTATGAGCGGTAGTGATCGCCTTAACAGCCTTCGAGTTAAATTCTCGTGTATATAGGGTATAAACTACCCACAAGCTCATAATCACTAATAATAACGGATGAAAGAACCAACATATTGCCGCTAAAGCAAAATAATATGATCTCAATCCGTAATTATAAGAATGAGCAGCTTGGTCTTGCACAATTGCCATTTGTTTTGCATAAGCCATTAAATTTTCATTTTTCTCAGACAGATCAAAAGGCGTAGCACCAATCATTACATTTAAAAATCCATATTGACGCATGGACCAAGTAAATTGAAAAAAAGAGATGACAAAAATAAAAGCTAATAACGTCAGTTTTAATTGTATTGCTAAGTGATTAACATCCGTGGCAAAAGGTAGTGAAGAAATAACTACCTCCAACGTTTCTACTTTGGCAAACAAAGTAAAAATACCAGCAAGGATTAACAAGGTACTAGAGGCGAAAAAAGTGATGTTACGTTCTAGATTGGCGAGTAAAGCAGCCTCTGAAACTCTTGTTTCTCGTGAAATAATCTCATACATCCAATGAATTCGATGTTGGTGCAAGGATCGAGCAATGCAGTCAGTTGTTTTGGCTTTTTTTCGTGCAAATACGGTATAACCATACCAAGCTAAAATAAAAACTGTTAGAGCTAGAGTATCGACTAGGGTAAAGGGCAAGTTTAATTCCTCAATATATAACGGGGATTAGAAAAATAAGATTATACGCCAACAATTTTTATTGGCCAACAACTTCATTTGACAGACAAAAAAAGTAACTTTTAAGACAAGTCTTCGAGTATCATTGAATTAAAGCCATGGAGTCAACTAACGGCTAATATAGTCTTTTTAAAACAGCATATTTAATAAACATATTATTACATAATTAACTAAGCACTTGAGTTTTATAAATAATTGAATAACACTGGTAATATACCTATTATCACTATAATTCTCGGCATTTTATAATTACGTAACGATGCTACAACATGGAGTTTCTATGAAAAATATTAAACGACTAGCATTATTAATTGCTATCTCTACCGTACTTACTGCTTGCAAAAGTACTATCCCTTCAGCCCCGGAAACATTATTAGGAAGCTGGTTGGTTAGTTCTATTAATGACAAAACTGTCATAGCAAAAAGCATAGCACAATTAAAGTTTACTCCGAAAAATATGCTAAGCGGATCTGCATCCTGTAATAACATCTCAAGCAGCTATAGTTCGCAAAAAAACGCTATAAACATTGGCCCGATAGCTACCACACGAAAAATGTGCTTGCCCGCTTTAATGACTCAAGAAGCAATGCTGTTACAAGCACTTAGTAAAGTTAGACGCTTCCAATTGAATAATGATCAGTTATCGATGTTCGACCAACAAGGCACTTTGCAATTAATGGCTAAAAGAACAAAATAATAAATTAATATTGATGTAATATAAGCAAATAAGTTTTTAACTTATTTGCTAAATAGAAATATAAGTTATAACAAAATATCACTTCTTTTTTTATAACAACTAGCTACCCTTACGCTATTAACGTAACTAATTCACAGGATCAGAAATGTCTAAAATTTTCGAAGACAACACTACAACCATTGGTAACACTCCGCTAGTCAAATTAAACCGCGTAATAGGTGCTGAAAATAGCGCTAATGTTTATGCTAAAATTGAAGCAAGAAACCCGAGTTTCAGTGTAAAGTGTCGTATTGGCGCAAGTATGGTGTGGGATGCTGAAGAAAAAGGTTTATTAAAACCTGGCAAAGAGATTGTCGAACCAACAAGCGGTAATACCGGTATCGCATTAGCATTTGTTGCTGCAGCACGTGGTTACGGCATAACGTTAACAATGCCTAGTACTATGAGCTTAGAGCGTCGTAAATTACTTATTGCTTTAGGAGCAAAAGTTGAGCTTACCGATGGTGCTAAGGGCATGGGTGGCGCAATTGCTAAAGCCCAAGAACTTAAAGATTCAGATCCAGAAAAATATGTTTTATTAGGTCAGTTTGATAATCCAGCTAATCCTAAAATTCATGAAGAAACTACTGGTCCAGAAATATGGAACGATACTGATGGCAGTATTGACATATTTGTTGCTGGTGTTGGTACTGGTGGTACACTTACAGGTACAAGTCGCTATATTAAACTAACCAAAGGTAAAGCGATTACTACTGTTGCTGTTGAACCTACTGACTCTCCAGTGATTACTCAAGCACTTGCTGGTGAAACATTAACTCCAGGACCTCATAAAATTCAAGGCATTGGCGCTGGTTTTATTCCTGGTAACTTAGATTTAGACATGGTGGATGCTGTAGAACTCGTTTCAAATGACGATGCATTTGCAATGGCGCACCGTTTGATGAAAGAAGAAGGTATCCTTGCTGGTATTTCTTCTGGCGCAGCTGTTATTGCAGCTAAACGTCTTGCTGAACGTCCAGAAAATAAAGGTAAAAATATTGTAGTCATTTTACCAAGTTCAGCAGAGCGTTACTTATCAAGTCCACTTTTTACTGAAAGCTTTAGCGATAAAGAGCTTGTTCAGTAATCTAGAACTGAAATAACTTTATTTTAAAAAAGGTACCTAGGTGCCTTTTTTAGTATTTAGCGACGATATTTAGCTTCACTTTGACAAAGTAATTACGTTATTATTGAATAATGACTTCAAACCTTTTGACTTACTTTCAATGCACTATTTAAAAACTATTTTATCTTCACTGTTATTATGTGCAGTTTTTTTATTAGCAGGATGTGGTGGGGACGATTCACAAAGAATCACTACCGTTGATAATCCTGAAACCGTCGCGATTGCATTTTTTGACGCTTTATATAATGAAAGGAATGTTGAAAAAGCTGCTTCTGTTTGTAGTCCAAAATTAGCTCGTCTTATACTGCACTACCGTTCACCTAGCGCTGTAGCTCGTCACTTGTTTAATATGTCTTACGACAAGGTTAAAATAACACCAGATAGTTCTGGTGTTAAAGTACGTGAACAGTTTAAAGGTAACGCTCGTATAACCCTCTATTTTGACGGTTACTATCAAGAAAAACGTATTAAGGATGTTAAATTACTGTCAATAACTCAGCGTGATGGAAAATGGTTTATTGATAAAATATTGAAAGATCCCTTTTAAACTCACTATTAATAATGACTGACAAGATAAAATAATGTTAAAAACAGGAATATACCAACACTTTAAAGGCAATTACTATCATGTACTTCATATTGCTAGGCATAGTGAGACTGAAGAATATATGGTGGTGTATCACCCCGCTGAAAATAAAGATGATATTTGGCTACGTCCTTTAGTCATGTTTGATGAAACGATTGAGCGTGGGGGGAAAATAATAAAACGCTTCAGTTTTGTTAAGCCGTAACACATTAAGCCATGTTGTTGGCAAAATAAATACCTGACCTTATGGGTTAACCGATAGAAAAGAAGTGATGTTCTCTCCAAGGTACTTTTTTATGCTGAATATCTGTCACTTCTGCTTGTTCAGGACCATGAGCAAGCCAAATAAGCATTTTTTCAATATTCTCTTGTTCACCACACAGTAACACTTCAACATCACCACCGGCTAAGTTACGCGCATAACCACTTAAACAATATTCAATGGCTTGTTGCTGTGACGAGGCTCTAAAATAAACCCCTTGTACCCGACCCGAAATATGCGCAATATAGCTAACATTCATACTTATTTCTCTTCTTAAATCAGTATTATTATCAGTAAAGTTTGCACCTAAGCCAGTCATTGACTAAAATCGGCACAAATTTCTCTTTCACAGAATAAATAACCTTGTCTTATTCAACGTTATTTATTCATTAAAAGTAAGTATAGACCTATGTCAGCAAGAATTTCTTTAAATGTTGGTCGTGAAAAATCTTTATTACGTAAACACCCATGGATTTTTTCGAAAGCAGTGAACAAAATCAAAGGTAACCCTATGCTTGGGGATACTGTTGATGTATTTGATAGTAAAGGTACGTGGCTAGCTAAAGGTGCTTATTCACCTGAATCTCAAATAAGAATTAGAGTCTGGAGCTTTGACGAACATGAAGAAATTGATCGTGATTTTTTCTTTGCTAAATTACAAAGTGCTCAAGCAAGACGTGATTGGTTTATTGCCCAAGGAAAATTAACTGGTTATAGGTTAATTGCTGGTGAATCGGATGGTTTACCCGGCGTTACTATTGATATATATGATAATTTTATAGTATGCCAGTTACTTAGCGCCGGCGCTGATTTCCATCGCTATACCATTGTTAATTGCTTAACCGAGCTTTACCCTGGTTGTCACATTTATGAACGTTCAGATGTTGATGTACGTAAAAAGGAAGGTTTAGAGCCAGTAACGGGTTGGTTAACAGAGCCGCAAGACTCAACAGAATGTATCATTGAAGAACATGGTATAAAAATCCACGTTGATATAGCCACGGGTCATAAAACGGGTTTCTATCTAGACCAACGCGACTCTAGATTGGCTGCAGGTAAATTAGCTAAAGACAAAACAGTTTTAAACTGCTTTTCTTATACCAGTACATTCGCATTACACTGTGCGGCAAATAATGCCAAAGAGGTTATCAATGTTGATGTATCGCAAGCTGCTCTTGATATGGGTGAGCGTAACCTTGCCTTAAATGGTCTATCAGATGCGAATGTTTCTTTCATTAAAGAAGATGTCTTTAAGTTATTGCGAAGATACCGTGAAGAAAAGCGTACCTTTGATATGATCATCCTTGATCCTCCTAAGTTTGTTGAATCAAAAGCGCAATTAACTGGTGCCTGTCGAGGTTATAAAGACATTAATATGATAGCCATGCAGTTATTAAATCCTGGCGGTTTATTATTGACATTCTCTTGCTCTGGCTTAATGGAAGCAAGCTTATTTCAAAAAGTTGTCGCTGATGCCGCGTTAGATGCGAAAAGAAAAGCTTACTTCGTTGAGCGCTTACAACAAGCAGCAGATCATCCTATTTCTTCTAATTACCCTGAAGGTTATTATTTGAAAGGTTTAGTTTGCCAAGTAGAATAGTAAAAATTATTACTTCATTCTTGGAGGAATAATCTTATAAAAATACGACCTAAAACAAAAGCCAGAGTTTAATCTGGCTTTTGTATGTTATTTAATCAGTAATAATCGATTAATCTATCTCTTCAATACTAATACCGATGAGATAACAATTATTACTTTCTTCCTCGATACGAACTACTATTCCACTGATATCGAGTGCTTGTACTTGACTGCTTGCAGAGTCTACTTTCACTCTTACATGGGTAGCAATGGCTAATGGATGCTCAATTTCAAATGCCATGCCCGTCGCACTTAAATCACGACAAGTAGCAGAAATTTGACTATTAACTTCGTCATCTATCACGGTAACCGTAACTTCACTATTTAACATCATACGGTAAAAATCGCGTTTATCATCAAAACCTTTCATTAACTCTCCCAAGCAGACTATTTATCACCTTATTATTTATACTGAGCAAAGGCTGCAGTGTCAACTAACTACAGTACAAAAAATTAATAAGTCTAGCTATTTAAGTTTAAAATAGACTAAATATATTAGGGTCTGTTGATCTTTCTAGATTATTTTTACAGCTATTTGTTAGGTATTTATACAAGGCAGAGCCTTTGTAATATGGTTACTCCACATAAAAAGGCGATAACGCTGTAAAAATGACCAACAAATACTATCCGAAGGATTCGGCTAAAAGCGTTTTACTCTTTGTTGAGTAGTATTTACTTAGAGTGACTAGGCTACATACTAGCTACCGCGATTAAAACGCTTTTATCTCGAACAAAATTTAATATCGAAAGATCAATAGACCCTAACTTTTATATCTTAAATTAAGAGAAGTCCTTTAAGTGATTTAAAATACGCTTCACTGATATGGGTGCAGCTGTACCTAGGTTTTGTGCAAACAATGAAATCCTAAGTTCTTCAATCAACCAACGGGTAGCGAGTAACTCATTCTCTACCGGTTTATCTTTTCTTTGTTTACCCATAATAACTTGGTACAAGTCATTCACTTTATTTACTTCAATAAGCTTTAGTCTATCTTGGTTCGGGTCACTTGGCAGTTTCTCTAAACGGCGTAAAATGCCTTGTAAATAACGAATAATATCATCGAGTTTCCCCAAACCTGAGTAGCTT
>CAJWZC010000111.1 GCA_913049915.1 uncultured Colwellia sp. | reverse complement strand
ATATTGATTATCAAAGTCCAAATGATTTTGAAAGTAAAAAAAGAGAAGATAAAATGGCAGTTTAACGAACTTAACTCGGGTGACTGAATTTAGTTGACCAGGTCAATCTACGGGGATAAAAGTAACCCAAACTAAGAAAATTCTAGTTAAATTTTTTAGTCAACTAAATAAAGGTATTAAGTTAGATACTAAGCTATTGATATCTTTTGTAAATGAACTTAGTAATGACGTTTTTAATAACACTAAAAAATACCTATATCTAACTAAACTTAAAGAAAAAGATCCTTTGTTGTCTGAAAAATCAATGAATATTTTTATTTTTTACTTAGCTTTCGCTAAATATCTAGGGGTAAAAAAAACTGTCTTGTTCGAAATTGGAACAGCAGTTATATTACACGATATAGTAATACTCTCTGCGCCAGAAGAGCTTTTTCAACCTGCTTCTATCAACAAAGATGAGAGAAAGTTTATTCAAAATCATACTAATGTAGGCGTTAAAATTCTTGCTAAAGAAAAGGTTTTTTCAAACCTGACCTTAAAAACAATAAAGCATTATCACAAAAATATAGGTGGGTCTGGATATCCAAACGGCTTAAGCGGACGTGAGAACAGTATTTATGTACGAATGCTTAATATTACTTGTATGTATGAAGCGTTAACACGAGAGCGTATTTATAAAAAAGCTATTTCACCGTTCGAAGCAGTCAACACTTTGTGCACAATATAAACACAAAACTGGATATTCGATTGACACTAAAATTTGTTGAAATGTTAGGTTTATATCCCCTTGGTTCTACTGTTGCTCTTAAAAATGGTCATTTAGTCCAAATTATTTCCTTTGACGATAAAGCAGGCTTTTGTGTTATGCCATACGAGAAAGCTACAACAAAAATAAATAGTTTAAAAGCTATTTTAGTGCAATCAGAAGAAGTCGATAAAATTGTGGCAATTAACTCATGTTTTTCAGAAGTTAGCTAATATCTTATGAATACAAAATAGAGAAAATTATTTCCTCAAATATATGTCAAGATCCGAAGGTAGAATTAAATGAGTATAAATAAAATAACATCTGGAGTGAAACTTTTAGTTAGTACATCATATATTTATTATTACAAAAGTAAGGCTATACTAAAACGAGAACGATTTACGCAAATTATTTTACCTGTTAATTTATCTCAACTGATAAGGTTATTATGAAGAATCAATCAATTAACGTTCGGAGGATATTCTTTCTTAATAGTATTATTTTTATTCTGGTAAGTTATATATTATTTGGAACTTATCTTTTGAAAAATGAATCATCACTTTTCAAAGCGAATAAAATTACAGTTGATGTGAGCCTATCAGCTTTAATTGAGCCTCCAGCTCATTTAAAAGTAATAAGTACAATATTATTTTTTCATGATGTGTATCTGCATAAAGAAACGCTCGTTGTCGCGAATAGCCCTAGGTCAGAGAACACGGTTATAATCCCATTTCGTACACTACTTATTAATACATTAGTAGATCTAGTCGCGCCTATTACAGCCTTATTTGTTGTGCTATTAATATTAATAATGTGCATGACATTGATTAATATAAAAAAATATAATAGTAAGTTAAAACCTGTCTACCAAAAAGTAGACGCTTTATTGAAGTCTTTTGATGATAACTATCAAGAAATAAAAAATAAAGGTGGACTTATCTATTTAGAAACGGCACTAGACAATTTAAAAGAACAAACAGCTAATCATAAAGCAAAAAGAGAAGAAGATGGTATTTGTGACAAACTAACCACGTTATTAGATCGTCATGCTTATATGGATCATATTAGCCGGGAGATTGAAATATCAACACAAACAGGACGCAAGAGTGGACTTTTGTTTATCGACTTGGATGGATTTAAGCGAGTTAATGACTCTTTTGGTCATTCTTTTGGTGACGAAGTGCTTGTACAGGTATCGGATAGGCTTCGGTCAGTTATTCGAAGTCAGGGATTAGAATTTAAAGAGACATCATTAGATTTGGAATATAACCTTGCACGTTTAGGTGGCGATGAATTTTCCATTTTCATCCAAGATCTTACATCATCCGAAGAAGCGATTCGAATTGCAAGTCATGTTCTTCAAGAACTTGAGAGAGATTTCCTACTAGGTAATAAAAATATCAAGATAAGTGCAAGTATTGGTATTGCTATTTATCCTGATAGTGCAGCTACACCAAATGCTTTATTACAAATGGCTGATGTAGCAATGTATCGTGCAAAGGCTCATGGTAGAGGTGTTTATCGTATATATACGCCAGAAATGGGTAGTGAAATGCGACGATATCATTATTTATTAGAAGAAATTCGATTAGCGATTAATTCAAATAGCTTTTCATTAAATTATCAGCCAATAATTCACGTTGATGGCTATACAATTAGTTACTTTGAAGCATTGGTGCGATGGCACCATCCCTCAGAAGGTTATATAAGGCCGTCTGAGTTTATACCTATCGCTGAAGATTCTAACCTTATACTCGCATTAGGTGATTGGGTATTGGATGAAGCATGTCGTCAAATGGCTTCTTGGTATAACGCGGGTATGAAAAAATCTAGAATGTCTGTCAATGTCTCAGGTGTTCAATTAAAACATCGATCTCTATACTCATGGATTATGAGTACTCTAAGTAAAACAAATTTACCAGCAAGCTCATTAATGATTGAAATCACAGAGTCTTGCTTTATCGAAGCGTCTGAAGATATTATTTTGGCGTTAGAGAAATTAAGAGCTGAAGGGATAATGATCGCAATTGATGATTTTGGTACCGGATTTAGTTCGCTGTCTCTTTTAGCTGACTTACCAATCGATATACTTAAGATCGATCAGTTATTTATCTCTAAAGCAATGAATAATATAAAATATAAAAAAATATTATGTTCCATCGTAACTATGGCTGAACAGCTAGAACTAAAAGTAGTTGCCGAAGGAATTGAACAAATAGATCAATTAGATTTACTTAAATCTTTAGGTGTAGCTTATATTCAGGGCTATTTAATTAGTCATCCACAGTCATCAGATTATATAGCTAAAAAAATATTCCAAAAAAATCTAAGTATACTCGCTCAAATTGGAACCAGTATATGGAAGCCTGAATAAAGTATCGATGTTAGTCTTTGTTACATAAAATTAGCAATAACTACACCAGCTAAAATAGAGGCGAACAGTACTTTAAACGTCATCAAAAAAAAGAAATCATGACATATAGTAAAGTTAATAACTATAAATACATTTGCGTTTGAATGTTATCCTGCCCACCCTAACAACCTATGTATATTTGCAGCAGTAATTATCAGGCGGCATAGTTAATTATTTACTGAGTATAAGAACGCTCTTAAAGACCTCTTTGCCACTCCTGTCTTAAATTAGCATCGCTGGGCTGATGTAATGCTTGTCTTACTTGGCCCAACAGTGCTTCTTTATCATCACCTAACACGCCTTTAAGTACTAAGTAGTTTGAGGCATGATCAGAGCGGAAGATTGTTCTTTGTAAATCTAGCTCTGATAATAACATTTCCATTTCACTGAATAACTCTTGTTGTGTTAATTGGCGAAAAGGCTTTAATGTTCCTTGAGTAAATTTTTCGGCAAAACGAATATCACCTAATGGGAAAGAAACTACCAGGGTAGATAAAAAATTTGGTTGAGCTTCATTCATTAATTTAGCGGAATTAATAGCATGTTGACGTGATAACTCAGGACCACCTAAACCATTGAGAATCATCACTGAACTTTTCATTCCTGATTGTTTTATTTTATTAAGCGCCACTAATGAGCTCTGGTATGTTTCACCTTTTTCAATCAGTGCCAGTACTTCATCATCGCCACTTTCACAGCCAATATACATTAACTTAAGACCTAAGCACTTTAGCTCCGCTAACTGTTCAACCGTTTTATTACCAAGGTTTCGTGGTAGGCAATAACTCGACACTCGACCAACTTGTGGAAGATGTAGCTTTATTAATTCAAGAATTTCTTTTAAACGCTTAAAAGGTAACATCATGGCATCACCATCAGCAAGAAAAACCCGTCTTGTGGTGATACCCGACTTAGCTACTTTTATTATTTCTTCTTCGATTAGATCTATTTTTTTTGGCTTGAATTTTTTATCTTCGCTGGTATACATATCGCAGAAGGTGCATTTGTTCCATGAACAGCCATTAGTGACTTGCAAAATTAAACTTTGCCACTCACTTGGAGGTCTAAATACAGGTTCGATATAGCTTAAAGGATACATATACTCTCTACTTAATTAGGGCACAGAACAAGAATAAAAATTTTATGTATTGGTATCTGTGATTTTCTTAGTTATTATTTCTTTAGTGACTTGATCTAGTTTAATCATATAGGAGTTTCGACCAATACCATTAAACTCCTCATCGGTAAAGATGATGGTGTTCTCGTCAAAAAAAGTTACGGCTTCTTTTTGAGTAACTATGCCTAAATCAATTTTATAAGCATCGCCAGAGAAAAAATCATCGCCTTGCCAATTTTCAAATAACCATAATCGTTCTGAGTCCAATAATACTAACTTACTTCTATCAGGACTTAATGCTGCAGACGTTATCCAACAAAGTTTTTCAAAGGTGGTACAGGTATTAAAGTTACTAACAAAATCAGCTTGATAATTATCAGCATGATCGCCAATTCTATACAAATTGGTATCTCCATCAAAAGGCTCAGTACGGTTTTTTGAAAATAGATATAAGTTTTTTTTGTAAAAAACAAAAGCTTCTAAATCAAAGTTTTTCTCTGAGGCTTTTGGTGGGAAATTTAACTGTTCAGGAAAGGTAAACTTAATTATTTCAGCTTTCGTTTCAGTACCCTTAATATCTATCGGGTTTTCAATTTTATAAATAGTTAACCACTGACGAATATTATCATTATTACCAAAATCACCAATGAAAAAATGGCCAAAATCATCTTGGGTCATATCCTCCCAATCGAGATTTTGTGCATTAGTAATAGTGATTGATTTGCTAACCGTTCCATCTTTTTTTATTTGATGTATTTGCGCTGAATTACCACCATCATTAATACCCCAAAAATTACCAGCCTTGTCGACTTCAATACCAGAAATTTCTTTAAGTTTACTGTCCAATGTAACTATCTTGCTACTATAAAGCTGATGCGTTGCAGTTAAAGTCATTATTAACAAGAATACAATACTAATAAGGATTATCGCGCAAACCGATTTTTTTATCATTGTTCTTCCAAAGTAAGTTAAACACTTTACCCAAAGCACTCCAATATTTCTTTTAATAGAGGCTATAACATCATTCTCTTAATTGTTTATTAACCAATTATTGGCTTTCTTTGTTTATTTAAATGTACATATAGATTTATTTTTCAGCTAAAATAGCACAGAAAAATTAATCTACATGTGATTTTTTTGTTGAATTTTTATAAGTTATTTAGCATTTATCTGTTTTTAGGCTGAATCAAACGTTAGATATTTATCGTATTATTACTCAGGATGTCTAGTGTATTGAGTTGCTGGCATTGAAGGACCAAAACTGACTACATTACTAAAAATGTCTTGAATTAGAATCTCCACCAATAGTGATAGCTTTAGCATCAACTATTCTGGTATAAAATGATAATACGTCGAGTAAAAATACGATTTTAGACGCACCTTTTTACACAAAAGGTTCATTAATACTTGCTTATTATTTCTTTCAAATATTGTCTGTATAATACGGTGACGACTAATAAACTCGATTACCTAACTCTGCTTACAGTAATTAAATTAGAGTGTTAACCTTCTGGTAAGCTAATTGTCATTTCATTATGCCTAGAGCTTAATTATATTAATCTACCAATCATCATCAAATAAGTATTTATCTGTGAATAAATTCATATTACTAGCTGACATAGTAAGCTTTTGTTCTTGCGTATAACCAGAATAATCACTAGACATTTCAGTTAAAAAATACATACATGATTGTATCGTAAAGCGCTCAACCACCTCACCTGAATCTTGAATAATAATGGGTATATAGGTATCTAATAACAAATTGGGTCTCGTAATAAAATGATGAAAAACTTTTTATAAGAAATAGTTAAATAAACAGTATTTTTAATTTTTAAAAGAGAAATAACCGTTGTAATTGGCACAAAGAAAATCATTTTGGCTACTTTTAAATATTTTGTATATATGAGCTCTTAGCGATAAGTTGATCTTACGAATAATTGATAGCTAACTTCCGTTTAGCGCACTAAGAGATCTAAATATATTTATGTACGATAATTCTAGAATATTTAATATTTAATTTTTAATATTATCAATAGGTAATGATAGATAATGTGATGAAGGTTAATAGATGTAATGTCATAAAAGACGTTTCAATTCATATTGATTCTGTTGATCTCACATCAGCAATAGTGCAACAGACATGGGCTTATTCGAAAAGAATAAGTCTATGCCTCGTAATAAAATATCGGGACAATTACGCGAAATCTCTTATCACTAATTAGTTTATTATTTATACAATAAATCTAATTATCATTATCATTAAACTACTGAATCAGATATACTACGCGCCTTGAAATATCCATGAAACAATTTAGCTCGGAGTATAGGCTTATCATCACAACAAGTAATATCACAATGCAATTTGGCGCAGAGCCGTTATTTGAAAACATTTCGGCTAAATTTGGCAACGGTCACCGCTATGGTTTGATCGGCGCAAATGGCTGTGGCAAGTCTACATTTATGAAGATACTTAGTGGCGACTTAGTACCAAGCTCAGGCAATGTATCAGTTAGCACCGGCAACAAAGTAAGTACTTTGGGTCAAGATCAGTTTGCTTTTGAAACACATAATGTAATTGATACAGTGATCATGGGCGACATGCCTTTGTGGAAAGTAAAGCAAGAAAGAGATGCTATTTACGCTCAAGCTGAAATGAGTGAAGCCGATGGTATGCGTGTTGGTGATTTAGAAAGTCAATTTGCAGAAATGGACGGTTACACCGCAGAAAGTCGTGCTGGCGAAATATTGTTAGAAGCGGGTATTGAAGAGTCTTTTCACTATGGTTCAATGCAACAAGTTGCGCCAGGTTGGAAACTACGTGTTCTACTTGCACAAGCCTTGTTTGCTAATCCAGACATTTTGCTACTTGATGAGCCTACCAATAACTTGGATATTCATACCATCAGTTGGTTAGAAGGTGAATTGAACAAACGTAAATGTACTATGATTATCATTTCCCATGATAGACATTTTCTTAACTCTGTATGTACACATATGGCAGATATTGATTATGGTGAATTACGTGTTTATCCTGGGAATTATGAGTTTTACTTAGCGCAGTCTGGTTTATTACGTGAACAATTATTAGCGGGTAATGATAAAAAAGTTGCTGAAATCGCCGAGCTACAAGACTTTGTAAACCGTTTTGGTGCTAACGCTTCAAAAGCTAAACAAGCAAGCTCTCGTGCTAAGAAAATGGATAAAATTAAGCTTGATGATGTTAAATCATCTAGTCGTATTACCCCTAAAATTGCTTTTTCCCCGGGTAAGAAAATGCATCGTCAAGCGTTAGAACTTGAAAATCTAAGTCATGGTTTTGATGGCGAAGTATTGTTTAAAAATGGCGACTTATTATTGGAAGCCGGTGCTAAATTAGCGATTATTGGCGAAAATGGCGTGGGTAAAACTACCTTGTTGCGTTGTTTAATGAGCGAATTAGAACACATTGAAGGTGTTGTTAAATGGTCTGAAAATGCTTCTGTAGGCTATTGCCCGCAAGATAGTAGTTCATTCTTTAATAATGAATTAACACTTATGGAATGGATGTCACAATGGCGTAGACCATGTCATAACGATTTAAGTGTTCGTGGCATGTTAGGTCGTATGTTATTTACTGACGATGACGCGAATAAAAAAGCGCGTAACTGTTCAGGTGGTGAAAAGAACCGCTTGTTATTTGGTATGTTGATGATGGCTGATATTAATGTATTGATCATGGATGAGCCGACTAATCACATGGATATCGAAGCGATTGATGCATTAAATAATGCGTTGAAAGATTTTGAAGGTACGTTAATTTTTGTTAGTCATGACCGTGAGTTTGTTTCATCATTAGCAACACGTATTATTGATATTAAAGATAAAAAATTGATTGATTTCCAAGGCTCTTTAGACGAGTACCTTGATAGTCAAATGCAGGCTCAAAAAAGCGCATAGCTATAAAATTTTCCTTAATGAAGCTTCATTATAAACGTCTATTAAAGTATGTTTTGTAAGTAAAGCTTAATAAAGTAAAATACCTACTAAAAAGTTAAGGTTGTTCATAGCTCCTTAACTTTTTTTGTTTCTGTTTGAGGAAAACTTAACACCACTTGGATTCAAATAGTAAGTGCATAACTTGAATAGGTAGAGAAAACCGTCAGTTGAATATATGCTTATCGCTTTTTCTCCGGCAAGAGATGCAACAATGAAAACATATAAACAACTAATCTACGAACAACGATGCCAGATTTATGTGTTAAATAAAACAGGTATGAGTCAAAATAAAATAGCGAGTCAACTAAGTGTTAGTCAATCAACCATTAGTCGGGAGTCCTACCGTAATACTGGCAAACGTGGCTATCGTATTAAGCAAGCACAAAATTTAGCTGATAATCGTCGACTAGATGCCTGTAAAGCTATTAAGCTAACACAAAGTACCATTTATTAATACACAGAAAAATTCAATAGAAATGGAGTCCTGAATAGCTCTATGGCTGGCTTAAAGAAGACCGAAACATTCATATTAGTCATGAAAGCATCTATCAATATATTTGGTCTGATAAGAAAAATGGAGGTCAATTATTTTAACACTTGCGTAGAAAAGAGAAAGCTTATCAAGTACGTAGTAAAGATAAGCAAGCAGGTAGAGGGTTCATCAAGAACCGTGTGAGTATTGATGAACGTCCTAAAATTGTTGATCATAAAAGTCGAATTGGCGATTGGGAAATAGATCTCGTTATTGGTAAAGGACATAGTGCCGCATTGGTCACTATTGTCGAGCGAAAAACGAGTTTCACTGTGTCCACACGTATAAATGACAAATCAGCAAAAACAGTCACAGCAGCGACCCTTGCTTTACTAAAACCGTACCAAGATGCAGTGCTAAGGATCACC
>CAJWZC010000110.1 GCA_913049915.1 uncultured Colwellia sp. | reverse complement strand
ATTGGCTAGCTCTTGTCCGAAAGAACAACCTGTAACTAAGGTCAGCAAAGCGCACGGAGGAGTCTTTACTTTTAAATTCATTAATGTCAGTAATCGTATCAAAGTGAACATAAACCTGGATAATTTTGAGGACTAATTTAAGTCGGCTTTGTGGTAAAAGTGACCATGAGAAGTCAATCTCATTTAGTGATTGGTAGTCTCAAATAGTAGGCGTAGTCACTGATTCCCATTTATTGACTCGACTCTTATTTTTATGACACATCAACATTACAAAACATATTCTTCGGGTACATAATCACACTATTCTTATCATTTAACTGTAATAAAACTGAAATATAATGATGGCGATAAATCGATATTTCATAACAGTTAGGTAAGGTAATGATGAAACTTTGGCAAATTTTTTACACTAGGATGGATGAGTTTTGGTGGTCTGGCAGCACATATAGGTTACTTCGAAAGAACATTCGTTCAAAAGTTGAAATGGATAGATAGCGAAAGCTATGCACGATTAATTTCATTAAGTCAGTTTTTACCCGGTCCAGGTTCAAGTCAAATTGGTTTTGCCATCGATTTACGTCGTGCAGGTGTTCTCGGTGGATTTACCGTATTTATTGCCTTCACATTCCCCTCTTTTTTATTACTCTATTTGCTTGCGACCACCAATCAGACACAAGATGCACAATGGTTAGTAAATGTTACTCATGGTTTGAAATTATTAGCTATGGTAGTAGTTGCTGATGCAGCATTGAATATGTATAAAGCCTTTTGCAAAGAATTTAACACCATCTAATTTGTATGATAACAGCGGTAGTATTATTAGTTGCGCTAAGCCTATTAATGCAAATGCTGGTACTTATCTCAGCAGCGTTGATTGGTATGAACATCAAAAAAAGTAATGAAGTAATATCCGTTACAGCAGCTGGGATCACAACGAAGGGTAAAATAAACTATTTACCCTTAATTATCTTTGCTGCGTTATTGGCGAGACTACCCTTATTAAGTCAATCACCATTATGGTTGACTATTTTTGCTGATTTTTATCAGTCAGGCAGTTTAGTGTTTGGTGGCGGTCACGTGGTATTGCCTATGTTACAGCAAGCATTAGGTGAGGACATTGAGACTGATCGCTTCTTATTGGGTTATGCTGCAGCACAAGCCGTTCCTGGACCTATGTTTTCATTGTCTATATTTTTAGGCGCAGACTTACTCTCTCATTCGCCCTTTACCGGGGCATTAATTGCGACTGTCGCTATATTTTTACCCGGATTTTTACTTGTGTTAAGTTTTCACAATGCATGGGAGTCATTAGCGGCTAAACCAAAAGTTGCTGGTGCCGTTTGGGGCATTAATGCTTCGGTAGTGGGTTTACTTATAGCAGCATTATATCAACCGGTATTCACCTCTGCGATTTTGACTCCTGTTGATATGGCTGCAGTTATTGTTGGATTTTTTGTACTTCGAACGATGAAGGTGTCAATAATTACGCTAGTTGTTAGCTTTATTGCATTCGGTTATTTAATACCAATGTTCACTAACTAAGTGATCATTTTTAAATGTACTAAATCTTCAATAATAGAGTTACTTCCAGATGTTTTTAGTGACATACCCCTGAATTTTATCGCTGTTAGTTAGGATGAAACGAGGGGACTTATTGCCTTGTAACTGTTGGTTATAGTCTTTTGTTACGGCGACAATAGTTGGTGTTAGTACTAAAATAACCGCGACATTAATAACCGTTAGTATGCCTAAAGATAAATCTGCTAACGCCCATACGTCAGGTAAAGCGGCAATAGATCCCCAAAATGTCATTGATAAAAAGATTAAAATAAAGCTCCAACGACCATAGGCGTTATCAAGTTTGAATAAATGTAAGTTACTTTCAGCGTAAACATAATTAGCAATAATTGAAGTGAAACAGAACAAGCAAATAGCTAACGAAATAAAGTGATTGCCCCAATGCCCGACATGCTCAGTTATCGCGTACTGGGTTAATCTTATGCCAGTTAAGTCAGATGTTTCTGTTCCTAATACTAATAAAATCATCAGCGCAGTTGCCGTACACACCACAATGGTATCAATAAATACACCGAGCATTTGTACGTAACCTTGTGCAGCGGGGTGATGAGGATTAGGCGTAGCGCACGCTGCAGCATGTGGGACTGTGCCTGAGCCCGCTTCATTAGAATACAAACCACGTTTAACACCATTAATAATAGCGGCACCTAAGGCGCCACTGCCAGCTTCTTGTAAACCAAAAGCTGAGCTGAAAATAGTCATGAATACTGCCGGTATTTGTTGAAAATTAATGAGGCAAATATAGAGTGCTAATAGTAAATACGCTAAGCCCATAATTGGTACTATAACGCTAGCTGTTCGCGCCACGGCTCTTACACCACCAATAAAGATGAAAGCAGCGAGCACAACAATAACCATACCGGAGTAAGTCGCATCTACTTGGTAAGCATTTTGTAGTGCGTCGGCTATGGTATTGGCTTGCACAGAGCTAAAGACTAAACCATAGCCGATGAAAATACACAGAGAAAAACCCGAGGCTAACCAGGGTTTGCTTAAGCCCATGGTTATATAATAAGCGGGACCACCACGAAACTCACCATCACTATTACGTACTTTGTAGAGCTGTCCCAGTAAGCTTTCAGCAAAACCTGTTGCCATACCAATGAAAGCAATTATCCACATCCAAAAAATAGCGCCAGGGCCACCCAATGTAATTGCAATAGCAACACCGGCTAAGTTTCCGGTACCAACACGTGCAGCAAGACTGGTCATTAATGCCTGAAATGATGATATTATTTTTTTATCACTATTACTTTTGTTGAAAAGTATTTTAAACATGTGAGGAAAGTGACGTACTTGCAATAAGGCTAATTTATAACTAAACCAAATACCTGCGCCGACTAATAAGTAAATGAGTACGTTATTCCAGAGTAAGTTATTAGCAAAGCCGATAAAATCGCTCAAAGTATGTCCTTAATTTTGATAACTAGCATGCAATGGCAGGCATTAGAGTGGTTATTTTTAATCATTATGGCATGATGGGATAGATTCTATCCAGAAACAACACTACCTATTTATTATACTCAAGTTAAAATCTGTAGAATACTCGTTAAAATTAGTCCAAAAAAAACTATTATTATTACTTTTCCTTATCAACAAGTTTTTTACTCGGTTTTCTATTATTTTTTATAATAAATACTATACAAAAGCAAAAAAGAGTGTAAAAATAACGATACAAATCGCGTACTTAAATCTTTACGTTTTACTGTTTTTGTTTTTGGTTGAGCTGTAGCCCTTATTAGTCTCTGTTTTCTTACCTTGAATTTCACATGTTTAATCTGTTTATTTAGCTAGCGTACACCCTCTTTAAAGAAATTTAGAGTTATATTAAAGTAAATATTGAAGTTCCATTTAGTAGGAAATATTCAAATGAAGGAAGAAAAATGACAATAGCTAACAAATTATCAGCCGTGCCAACTAGCTCAAATAACATTCACGTTAATGCCGAACATGTCTTAATTACCCCTGAAGCACTTCGTGCTGAATTACCACTTTCAGAAGAAGGTCGAGAGTTTGTTCAGCAATCGCGTAAAACAATTAGTGACATAATCCATAAACGTGATCCTCGCTTACTCGTTATTTCAGGCCCTTGTTCTGTACATGATGTTGAAGCTGCTAAGGATTATGCTCGTCAGTTAAAAGCACTGCACAATAAGTACCAGGGATCTTTGTTTGTTGTTATGCGTGTTTACTTTGAAAAACCACGTACCACCGTTGGTTGGAAAGGTTTAATTAACGATCCACATATGGATGGTTCGTTTGATGTTGAAACAGGTTTAAGAAAAGCTCGTGAATTAATTCTGTACTTAACAGAGCTTGGTCTACCATTGGCAACCGAGGCGCTTGATCCTATCAGCCCACAATATTTAGCTGAAGCATTTAGCTGGTCAGCCATTGGCGCCCGTACTACTGAATCACAAACTCATCGTGAGATGGCCAGTGGTTTATCTATGCCAATTGGTTTTAAAAATGGTACCAATGGTAGCTTAGGCGTAGCAGTAAATGCATTACAATCAGCCGCTTCACCGCATCACTTTATGGGTATAAACCGTCAAGGGCAGGTTGCCTTGATACAAACCAGGGGTAACCCTGATGGTCATGTTATTTTACGTGGTGGTGTAGCCCCTAATTATGATTCAAAAAGTATTGCTGAGTGCGAACAAGTATTAGCTAAACAAGGTCTTGAACCAGGTATAATCGTTGATTGTAGTCACGGTAACTCAAGTAAAGATTTCACCCGTCAACCAATTGTGGCACAAGATGTTATTAAGCAAATTTGTGCGGGTAATAAATCGATTATTGGTATAATGTTAGAAAGTAATATTAATGCGGGTAATCAAAGCAGCGATTTGGCTAAAGAAGACTTAGCATACGGTGTATCTGTTACTGATGCTTGTATTGATTTTTCTGAAACCGAACAATTATTAGCTGATGCTGATGCGCAGCTATCAGGTTGTTTAACCTCGCGCATTGCTTAATATTTATTTGCCTAACTTAAATAGGTAAAGTGTTTTTATTAGACGCGACTTCTGTCGCGTTTTCTATTTTAAGGTTTCGTGCTCCTGCATTAATAAAAGACTTTAAGTAATATGCTTTATATAAGAGAGTGTAATGACCAATTCAGATCCCGAATTTGATAAAAAGTTAACAAAACTACGTGACGAAATTGATGAAATTGATAGCGATTTAGTTAAGTTACTGCACAGACGACTTGCTGTTACCAGTAAAGTAGGTCGGTTAAAAAGTAACGTGGGTAAGCCTATTTACGACCCAGCACGTGAAGCTAGTTTATTTGCAAAAAGACGTTTGCAAGCAAGTGATGCCGGTTTATCACCTGATTTAATTGAAGATGTTTTACGTCGTTTAATGCGTGACTCCTACGTTAGTCAAGATGCTAGTGGTTATCGCTGTGTTAATACTGAGTGTAAAAAGGTTGTAGTAGTAGGCGGTAAAGGGCAACTAGGCGCTACTTTCGTTGACTTATTTCAGCGCTCTGATTACCAAGTTGCCATTCTTGAACAAAATGACTGGCCAAACAGTGACGCTATTTTAGCTGACGCAGGTTTGGTTATTGTCGCCGTACCTATCCGCTTAACTTCAATGGTTATTCGTCATCTTAATAATTTACCTGAAAATTGTATTCTTGCCGATTTAACTAGTATTAAAGAATCACCATTATTTGAAATGAAAAAGGTACATGCGGGTCCTATTGTTGGTTTACATCCAATGTTTGGCCCTGATGTTACTAGTTTGATTAAGCAAACGATTATTAGTTGTGAAGGGCGTTACCCTGAAGAATATCAGTGGCTATTACAGCAATTTGAAGTATGGGGCGCTAAAATTTATCCTGTAAAAGCCAATGAACACGATAAAGCGATGTCGATGGTACAAGTTATGCGACATTTTTCTACCATTGTCTATGGTTATCACTTGATGAGTGAAGGGGCTGATATAGAAAAATTAGTAGCGATGAGCTCTCCTATTTATCGATTAGAGCTGATTATGGTTGGGCGATTATTTGCTCAAGATCCTTGCCTTTATGCGGATATCATTTTTGCTAATAAAGAGAATATTGGTATGATGAAACGTTTTGCTTATCGATTTTTAGAGTTGCTTGAAGATGTTAGCCTTGATGATAAAGATGCTTTTGTTAATATGTTTAATCATGTCTCCGATTGGTTTGGTGATTACGCAGGTGACTTTCTCGAAGAAAGTAAATCAATGCTACTTAAAGCTAACGAACTTAAAAAACATTAAGTTTATTTACCTGAAGAAAGCTTTACGGTACTTATACTAAAAATGAATTAGTTCATTATTAGGAAGGTAATGAACCAGCGGTATTAAAAATTAAGTAAAACTATTTTTTGGCAAGAAAATACTAAGCGTTTATCTTAGATCGTAAACTTATCGCTTTACACAAAGTGGTAAGAGAAATAGTTATTGCTGCAGTGTATTTCGCACGAGGCTTATTAAATACGTGCCAAATAAACACTACACAATAATGACATGTATTTGTTGTTAGAAAGCTTGATTATTTTATTTTAATGAGAAAATTTTATGTTAAAAAATATATCTATGGCGTTTGCTGTTTCACTACTGTTTTTTTGGCAGGTTAATAGCGCTGAGCAAAGTAACACTGTGCAAAATAATATGGAGTTAAACAGTAGCTCTACTAATTTACCCAATGATCCAGTTATATTATATCAAAGTATGGACTGGATAACCGATGGTGTTTTCACGCAGGGTATAGAAGGCCCTGCGGTTGATAAACATGGTGTTTTATACGTAGTTAATTACCAAAAAGAAGGCACTATAGGTAAGGTTACTGCCAAGGGCGATAGTGAAATATTCCTTAAGTTAACAAATAATTCAGTCGGTAATGGTATTCGTTTTGATAGTGATGGCAATATGTATATTGCCGATTACGTTAATCATAATATTTTAAAAGTGAGTACAATAAACCCTGAAGACAATAATAAAAAACAACCAATAGTGACAATATACGCTCATTCGTCATTGATGAATCAGCCAAATGATATTGCCATTATGGATAATGGAGTTTTATTTGCGAGTGATCCTAACTGGAAGAAAAATACTGGAAATCTATGGCGTATTAATCAAGAGGGTAAAGTTGTTTTATTAGAAAAAGAAATGGGTACAACTAACGGTATAGAAGTTAGCCCAGATAATAAAACACTTTATGTTAATGAAAGTGTTCAAGGTAATATTTGGAAATATCAATTATCAGCAGAAGGTCATATTACCAATAAAACCCTCTTAATTCATTTTGAAGAGCATGGTTTAGATGGTATGCGTACAGATAAGCAGGGTAATTTATATATCGCTCGTTATGGAAAAGGGGTTATCGCTATTGTTTCTCCACACGGAAAGCTTCTCCGAGAAGTATCGCTTAAAGGGCAATTTCCAACGAATGTTACTTTTGGTGGCATAAACGGTAAAATGGTTTTTGTTACCCTACAGAAACGTGGTGCGATAGAGGTATTTACGGGGGAATATGCAGGACGTAGTTTTATTGGAAGGTAAGTGTAGTGGTCAACTAATTTTGGCCACGAATTTGTATTCAAGCCAGTATCTTTTCTCTGACTCATTCGGTGTTAATCTTCCGTTATAACTGGTGAGGCCTTACTTTGCTATAATATCCAATGATGTAGTTAACAACTGATTTTTCAGCTTCAATAAATGAGCGATAACCCGTTGTTGGCATCCATTCTGTTTTTAAACTTCTAACAAATCGCTCCATTGGGCTATTATTCCAACAATTCCCTCTTCGACTAATACTTTGTTCAATCTGATAACGCCATAATAATTGACGATAATTTCTACTCGTATATGTACTGCCTTGATCTGAATGAAACATTACACCTTTAGGGCCTCCTCTTACCTCAAAGGCCATCGATAAAGCTTTAGCGGCTAATCTTGTATCAGGTGAATATGACATTACCCAGCCCACTACTTTTCGTGCAAATAAATCCATCACTATAGCCAGGTAAGCCCAGCGTGTTCCCGTCTAAATAAAAGTGATATCTCCACACCAAACTTGATTAGGCTGACATACTACAAACTGACGCTTTAGTGTGTTTGGTATTTCTACATCTGGCTGTGTCGTTTTTTATATTTATGACTTGGAAGCTTGCAACTGACTAAGCTTTGCTCTTTTATCAAACGCGTCTCGACTAATCGTCAAACCTCTAGTGGTGGCAATTATCGAAATGGTTCGAGCACCAGCAGAGCTGTTACTTTCAGCGTGAATACTCTTTACCATGACAAGTGCTTTAACCTTTTCAGGTTTAATACATCTCACTTGCTTTGCCCAATACTTATAGCTGCTGCGATAAATATTAAACACATCACAACAACGTTTCACAGCGTAACTCTCTTTAAGGGCTTTGATTATCGCGAACTGTTCAACGAGTCGGACATCAAGAGAGCCGTGGTGATATCAAGTGGTCAGTGCAACATGACTTTCAATCATAGCAGTAGGTTGAATTGGACGGTTTTAACGTCCCGAAAAAATATGACGCGATTCATCAGTAACAATTAGCTGCTATAAAATATTTTGTTATTGGTTTAGGTAAAGTGCGACGTTTGTTAGCACACATAACAACTTATATGATTTTTGATAATTATGATGTTGCCGATGATTGGAACTTAACCACGGCCTGGTAATAGGATGCTTATCAATAGCTACGAGTAAAACGTATTTGATTGATGGGCAAGATAATAAGCTGAAGTTAACCTACCAAACACTGCAACCTAAAAGTGGCCTTGGTTATTTAGAACTCAATGATGATGGTTAATCACATTTAATTGTGGATTTATATTGTGATGGCAGCAAGGGTCTTAGCTAACTCTTTTTCTTTGGTGGTAACATACGCGTTAGGGTGTCGTCTTTTTGAATGTAATGATGTACTAAGCCAGCTAATGCATGAAAGGTAATAAGATAGTAACCCCATGAGCCTATCTCTTTATGCCAACCCTCTAATATTTTTCCAAAAGGTTTGTCATAAGCAATAAGTGCAGGTAGTTCTAGTCCAAAAAAAGGAATAACCTTACCTTTTGCGCTAAGTACAAACCAGCCAAATATTGGCATCGCAATCATGAAAACATAAAGCGTTAGGTGAGCCATTTTTGCCCCCCAAGCTTGTATAGACGAAAGTGGAGGAGTTATTTTTGGGGTAACTTGTACACAGCGTAAATAAAGACGGGCACAGACTAAAATAAAAACCAATAAACCTAGCATAAAGTGCGTCATCTTGAATAGATCTCGCAGTTCAGTGCCTTTTTCAAAAAATACTCTACCTTCAATACTGACAAAAACAAAAATCATTAAAAGTACCATCAACCAATGTATCTTAATTGAAAGTGAACCATAGCGATTTTCAGTGTTCTTCCAAGACATGCTCAATCCTTACTTATTTAGTCTTTATTTACTTTTAAGTTGTAATAAAGCTTGCCAAGAAAACCCTTTGTAAGTGTAGCCAATAATCCATCAAGCACTACTTTAGGCATTTGCTGATGCGTTAAGCTACGCGTATCAATATTAAGTAGCTCATTTTCTTGATAGCCATTGGTTTAGCAGTAAGCTTTATTGGCATACATAGGTGTATTTATTCTTTAAGTCGGTAACAAAAATTTATGGTTTCATAGAAAACATAAGTTAATATAAAATTATTACTTTGATCTGTATCTGCAAAA
>CAJWZC010000109.1 GCA_913049915.1 uncultured Colwellia sp. | reverse complement strand
TGTGCTGAAATGGCAAGTTTACCATTAATCCAATAACTGCCTTGTGCGGTGCTTAGGTTAGCATTACCATAAGCAATTTTCTTTAAGTAATTACCCGATTTTTTTTCACCTAACTGCTTAGCAAAAATGTCATAAACCCACACAGCTGAATTACGTATGGCTGAACGTAGGTTATGATCTTGATTATGTGGTGGATAAACTCTTTTCACCCCATCCCAAGTAAATACTTGAAACTCATCATTGACTAAACCAGCATCAAGCGCAAAAAGCGTATGGGGAATTTTGTAAGTTGCAGCGGGAGAATAACGCTGCTGATATTATTTGATAATATTACCCAACTTACAGTATCGCCATGCAATCTGGCGATAATGACACGCTAAAAGCATATATGACTGCAGAAAAATATCAGTTTACTGTTATCAACGATGACGACAATCGTATCGCTCAATCACTTGGTATACACGTGACGCCTTTAATAATGGTGATTGACCAAGGAGAATTAGTTAATTACACCACAAGTTATGTCAGTCTATTTGGTCTGTGGTGGCGCATTACTTGGGCCAGCTGGTAAGTCATCTACATATCGATAAGTATATATCACAGATAAAATTATCGTATCTATTGTATGAAGACATTAACAAGAGCATTATATTTAGCCTTCAGCAAAAACCTAACAGAGATAACATGACTAATAATTTTATTATTCGGCCTGCTCAAGCAGCTGATCGAGATTTCATTTTTACACTATCTCCAGGCTTAGCTGAAGTTGCTGAACTACCTTGGCATACCGATGCTGTTGTGCAAAAAATGCAAGATGATTATATTGTTGAAGTCATCGATAAACCTGTAGGCCCTCAAGTTACCTTGATTGCAGAAAAAAATAATATTGCCCTCGGCTTTATTCACGCTTGCTCACATAAAGACAGCATCTCAGGTGAAACATGTGGCACGGTACCATTACTTGCTATATTACCAAAGTCACAAGGTATCGGAGTTGGCCAAGCATTAATGCAGGCCGCAGAGTATTGGGCTAAAGAGCAAGGTTATCGTTTATTACACCTTGAGGTTTTTGCTCATAACAACAAAGCACAAGGCTTCTATCAAAACTTAGGTTTTGAAGCAGAAACACTTCATATGATTAAAGAAATCTGATATCGCTGCTGATTATTTTATTAAAGAAAAAAATAGTTGTTATACCCGTTATTATTCAAATTGATGTTGAAGAGTACCTGAGTAACTTCAATTCAATGTACTGTGATAAAATAATAGTTATTCCTTTATAAATCACAGCAACTATACCGTTATATTGCTCAAGCGCTTCTTTGAGGAAGAAATTGTTATGGTAACGCATGGCCTCGCGCACAAAGCCATAATGCGTACCAATGCTCTCTTGTCAGTTTAATATTATTAACGTCAGCACAGGCTTTAATGCGTTCAATATTTGTTGTACCAATAACGGGTTGAATATTAGCCGGATGACGCATTAGCCACGATAAGACTACCGCTTCTTTACTCACTTGATACTCAGCCGCCAACTGAGTCACTAGCGCTGCAGTTTTTTGGATATGAAGTGGTTCTTGAGTAATATCACGCCCCGTAAATAAACCTTGGCTTAAGCAACCCCATGATTGCAGCTGAACATTGTTTTGACGGCAATATTCAATAGTACCAGCACCATAATTTACTGATGGCTCACCAGAGTTGCCTGACGTTACGCCCTCTTCTAGCCAAGCTAAATGGCTTAAGCTAAGTTCAACTTGATTAACAATTAAAGGCTGCGATAATGCTGACGATAAAAATGACATTTGATGATGTTGCATATTAGAGACACCAAAATGTTTCACTTTTCCGCTAGCCGTTAAGCTATCAAAAGCTTGGGCAATTAACTCGGGCTCCATCAGGGGATCTGGGCGATGTAACATTAAAATATCTAATTGCTCTATCTTTAAGCGAGACAGGCTATTTTCAACTGAATTAATAATCCACTCAGGTGAAAAATCATAACGTTGTGGCCCTAAATCATCTTCAAATCGAATAGCGCATTTTGATTGAATAGAAATTAACGATCGTAATTCAGGGCGTGCTGTTAATACTTCACCAAAAACTTGTTCAGCTTTACCAAAGGTATAAATGTCCGCATGGTCAAAGACCTTAATACCTGAATCAATTGCGGCATCAACAACCTCATGGGCTTTTTTTATATCAACCGCACTAATAGGGTTTTTATCCCAACTACCACCTAATCCCATACAGCCAAAGACCACCAAGCTATTGTTTTCTATTGAACGAGATAGCGGGTATTTATTACACTTCATTTAAATTCCTATCGAGACTACTTTTATATTTATACATTCTTCACTAAAAAATTAGTAAATAAAATATGACAAAAAAATAATCATTGTTTAGTATAAATAACAATAGTTAATAATTGATTTAATTCTATGATGAAAGAACACAAGAAGCTTGAGCGTTTAATGCTGTTTAGCGAAGTTGCTGAGCACTTAAGCTTTACTGCAGCAGCTGAAAAGTTAAATATTTCGCGTGGCCACCTTTCTACTCAAATCAGGCGTTTAGAACAAGATATGGAAATGGTTCTGCTGATTCGTTCAACAAGAAGTGTGCGCTTAACCCCTGAAGGCAAACGTGTGCTTATCGGTATGAATAAGATCCGTCATGACCTATTAGAGTTAGAAAGAAGCGCTGAATATGAAGGTAATAAAATAGAAGGCCGGATAAAAATTACCGCTCCAGCAGGATTTTCTGAGCGATTTTTATTTGATATTTTTTCAAAATTTAAAAAATTACACCCTGCCATCGAGTTTTCAATTAATTGTAGCTATACCCGCTTTGATTTAAACAGAAGTGATTTTGATTTAGCGTTTCGAGCAACCAGTGAGCCGCCACAAAATATGGTCGCTAAACATTTAATGTCATATCAGCATTGTTGCTGTGCATCCCCTGAATATTTTGCCATAAAAGGCTTACCCAAAACCCCCATTGACTTAATAAATCATGAATGTCTTAAAGGCCAAGAACAAGCTACATGGCAGTTTAAACAAGATGAGGTACCAACACACGGTTGGTTAGCAGTTAACGATAATAATATGTTAAAAGGACTCGCTTTAGCTGGAAAAGGGATTATCCGTGTGCCTGAATATTTAGTAGATAATGAGATAAAGTCAGGAAAAATTAAGACTATATTTAAAGAACAAATGCCACGTGGCTCAATGATTTACATGATACACCCGCAACGTATTCATCAGTCAAAAAGAGTCTCAACCTTCCTAACATTCACTCAGCAATACTTTGATAACTACAAGGTTGATAAGTCGTAGTTATCTGACCCTTACCTAGCTACATATCTATCGTTCTGATTAAAAAATACGTAGGCCAAATCTCTCGAACTTGAGCTTCCCATTCAGGGTCAGCTCTACCACTAGGTAACTGTAAGAACCAATATTTTGCCCATATACGAACAACTTTACCTGACTTACTTAACTTCAGTGGAGAGAATTTTCGTTGATAAGCATTGCCATCATATTCAACAACAGCGTTATTTCTAGCCCTTTTATGCAAGAGATCTAAGGCAACGGTAATTACCTCTACCTCAGAAAGAGTCAATAATCCTTGTACTTTTAAACAGGCCAATATCTCTGCTTTCTTTATGCTAGCCTGCATATAATCATCTATATGAGGGGTATAAACCATACCGGTTAAACCATAAATAGCTCTTCGCTCTCTATCTGCAAGTACTTTTAAAGGCATCAGTTGCTCATTAATATCATGTAATTCACTGATAAAATGAAGCTTGGGGGTCAATTTAGCCAATTGTTACGCTCTCATAAATGTTCATTGGTTTATCATTAGCTTGGCGGGAAAGGAGTTAAAGCTATTATGGTGACGCTTTTAAATATATACATTAGATATTGATTCAAACAATGAAGTGTCACCGCAAGAAGGTATCGTTTGAATTAGACTCAACCACAACTTGTAATAGGAATACAACTCACACTTAATTGATAAAAGGCAATATAGCTTATTGTAGCACTTTGTCTAATATAAAGTGGCCTAATTAGCGCCTGCTTTGTGTCAAGAAATTAGTTAGTGGTACTTTTTTATATGCCATGATTGAAATAAATAAGCTTAGCTTTATACTGTTGGCTTTTCAGTTATCCACAGCTTAATATTGCCCTTTACCACGACCACATTATTTTCATCATAAGCGATAATGCTAACGAACATATCGCCAGGCTGCCAATCTTCGGCATTCACCTTTGCTACGCATCGAATATCACTGTCTGCTTTTGCGCTGTAATCAACAGTCATTCCTTTTGGGATCCATCGTAAGTGTTTGGGCACAGACGCCTCAGCCATTACCCCCATCGCCATTTCTAAACCATTACAAATAGCGATGACATGAACCGTTTTAATATGATTAAAAACCTTTTTTCTTTTTCTGATAATACAAGTACATTGGTTGGGTATTAGCTCTGAAATTTTAGGACTAATCGTGGCAAAATAAGGTGCTATACGGCTAACCATAATTGAGAATATTTTCTTTCCAAAAGGATATTTTTCGAGTTTATGATATAGCGATAGTGTTTTATTGGTCTGGTTCATAATAAGCTTTTAACGTTATTTAATCGGTATATTTAATAGCTAGATAACTTAACATTAGCTTGAGTTACCCACAAACCTCTGTTCGCTGTCTTGACCATTCTGATTGTGAATATAACTCTATCATTTTACTGATGAGCATACCGTCTATTGTGGAACTATATCCGTTTACATAATAGCTATCAACGTCAATAAAAAAGCGACTACTTTATCAGTAAATTATTTCTTATTATTTTAATGTCTCTTTAACAGCATAAATAATTTCTATTTCACTCATTGAGTAAACTCACCATCTTTTTTTCTATTTCTCCCTAATAGCCAATAACACGTCACGTTTCTCCAACATTTTCATTGTCTTGGTAAGGTTATCTACAATTTTTTTCTCTGTATTCAAACTACAAGAAAAATGTAAATTCATCGTCAATTCTTTGAACTGGAATACATTACTATATTTTGAGGTATCATCAAAATCCTTTACCCTGTGTTTGAGTAAATCGTCATTAAGAACCACTAAATCAATATGTCGACTAGGCAGGTCCAGTAATTTTAATAACGCATCATAATTGCTAACCACATAGAGATTTTCGTTTTCCACAAAACCTTTGGCCAATAAAAAGTGATGAGTTACGTCATCACGTATTACCGCAGTATTATATTTTTTTGCTCCTTCTATAGTAGATATAACAATCTGACTTTTTTTAAGTGAATACAAAAAAACAGTACTGGTAGCAATATGTCCTATCCCCTTAAATAGTGACTACCGTCGAGGAATTTGGGCAAGCGAATATATACAGGTGTTTTTTTCGTACTTCGCTCGACTAGAAGACAATGCCTTACTACACAAAAAATATTGTCAAACACAACGAGAAGTACAATGATAATATGGAGTATCTATTATTTTGTTTATATAATGCGCACTCCACATAACATATGTCCATTAATGATTTATATTTTAAATTGTCTGATTTGGCTTGTAAGTCCTTCACCTAATTTTGCTAATTCATGACTTGTTGTCGACACCTGTGACGTTGATGCCGATGATTGAACCGTTAATTCTTGCACATTAACAACATTGCGGTTAATTTCTTCAGCAACAGAAGATTGCTCTTCAGCAGCTGTGGCAATCTGACAATTCATATCATTAATAGAAACTATTGATGAGGTAATAAGTGTCAGAACATGGCCTGTTTCATCAATTTCTTCTACCACTTTTAGTGCTTGCTCATGACTTTTATTCATACTGGTAACAACATTGCTCGTACCAGTTTGTATTTTATCAATCATAGTTTCAATTTCTGAAGTAGATTGCTGGGTGCGTTGCGCTAGTGAACGAACTTCATCTGCAACAACTGCGAAGCCACGACCCTGTTCCCCTGCACGAGCCGCTTCAATAGCGGCATTGAGTGCTAATAAATTTGTTTGATCAGCAATACTTTTAATAACATCTAATACAGAACTAATATTGTCACTATCAACTTTGAGTTTATGAATATCCTCTGAGGATTTATTAATTTCACCTGTTAATAGACTAACTGATGCGACAGTTTTTCTTATAATGTCACCACCTTTTTCTGCATGAGTATTGGCTTCTACTGCTGAGCTAGAGGCTGTAGCAGCATTACTGGATACGTCCTGAACTGTCACTGTCATCTCATTCATCGCCGCAGCGACTTGTTCGATTTCAGCACCAAGATTTTCTACGCCTTCGCCTGTTAATTGGCTGACGGCAGATAACTCTTCTGCAGCTGCTGAAAGCTGATCAGAAGAATCAGTTACTTCACCAATCACTTTACGTATTTTGGCAACAAATTTATTAAAAGCTCGTGCGAGATCACCTGTCTCATCTTTAGCACTATCGTCAACAACGACGGTCAAGTCACCTTCGCCTTCAGCAATATCTTCTAATCGAGCCAGTAATGTTTGCAGAGAACCACTGATATTCTGTGCTATATACAGGGCCAGAAAGCCACCTAAAACAATAGCAATAATAGTAACCGTCAACATGGTATTACGCGATGCAGAGTATTCCTCAGAACTTCTGAGGGCATCATCCTCCATATCACTTTCTGCTTTTTTTACTAGCCTAGTCATTATAGTACTGGCTTTATCACTTAATTCTCGTCCTTTATTCGATGATAGTTCAAAGGCACGCTGGTTGCCGTTTTCACGTGTAGCATCTCTTACTTGCTGGTGTAAAACTAGATATTGATTGTACTTTTTTACAAAACTGTCAAATACTGGTTTGTCTTCCTTAGTAATAATCAATCTTAATCGGGCTAAGCGATCAGCAATATCACTTTGCGTCTCATCAATCTCGGTAGCGAACTCATTTATATCTATTTTTTCAGTAGAAAGGATCATATTTTTTTCGTCACGCTGAATTTCTACTAAATTTCTATTGATGCGGGCTGAAAGCCTAATATTATCTGCTGCGAGGCGAGATGAATCTAAGTTATTAGCCTTGTCTAGAGCATTGTCTGCACGTTCTACCAAGGACCTGATTTCTGTAGATGCAGCATCGAATGCTGTTCGGGCTGGCCCCTTGGATAATTCTCCTGCTACCTTATTAGAGTTAAGCCGAGCGAGTGTTCGTACTTCTTTATTGATCGTTATGTATTTATCCCAAAGGTCAGAAAACTGATCTAATAACACCTTGCCATCATCATCAATCAAAGTCCTTAACTTGACCCTACGTTCAGTCATTTCAGTATTTTCTACATCAGTATTAGCAGAAAATACGTCCATTTCTTCTTGAGTTTTAGCTAAAATAATATTCTTTTCAGCTCTAGAAATAGCTAACAAGTTTTGGTTTATACGTGCCGATAGTTTTATTTTTTCAGCGGATACATCTACAACATCCTCAAGTAATGTATTTATACTGGACATCCCAGTAATACCAAGCCACGCAGCTAGACTTAACAATATAATTAATAAACTAAAGCTAGCAATAAGCTTTGTCTTTATTGAATGTACTTTCGAATTATTCATTTATAGCCTTATATATTAATAAAAAGAGTTAATAATTAATTATTATCGATCGCTTATGTATAGCATATTGAAGAAATTTAAAAATAGACTGACTTTGGCTACTCCCTTAATATTATCTTACAGATAAATATTGTACTTATTTTCGAGCAATAAATATTAGTGTATATACATTAATCAGTAAACCCTTTAAAAACAAGGAGAGTAAATGAAGTAAATGCGTATTTACTTCATTTAGTGGTGATTTTGATGGGATATTCACAAAACCTCTACAAAAAAAAACGTTAAATTAATAAAAACATTTCCCAATAGATAATTTCTCATGTCAACGTACTTTCCTAGTCTTATTACTTCAATAAATGAAACCTATAGTGATAAAAGGCCTATTTATATAACTTAAGAAGTGACCATTACTAACCCTTTATAGTCGCCTTTCATTAAAACTATTCATCGCTTGCTGCATTTTTTATAATAATTTTTAGATTCTGTATAAATGTCTTAAAGTGCGCTATGAAATCAACAAACAGCAAATATTTTCGATTCTACAGCAACTCTGAACCTAAAGGCGCAGCCCAACGGCAACTTTGATTACCGGAGATTATTCCAAACCGCTGCTTTATTTTAAGCTATCTAAAACATTAAAAAAAATTCTCTGGCTTGAAATTTAAACGGTAACGTTCGACTAGCTTCTTGTTCTGAGTTCACTACTTTCTAAAGAACTAATGCCAGTGATTAGCGCTGGACCCCCTAGCAACTTTATCGATATTATTATTTTATTGAACATAAACTTCATAATTCCTTTGAAGCATAAAAAAAGCGACTACTCATAAGAATAATCGCTTCCAGTTTCGATCTTAAAATAGTTTTGTACTTTATTACGAATTTCGTACTTTATTTTTTGTTTCGTACTCTATGTAACTCGTACAACAATTGTAGAAGCTAAATAAAGATCGAAACAAAAATCCCAAGCAAGCCTACTTATGCCTTTGAACACAAATAGGCTTTTGTGAATAAAGATAAAAACAAATGTGGTAGTAAGTTTTATTTATTAAAAAAGTACCAACAACACTTAAAATAAAGTTGGAACCTGACTTCAACTGGCATAAGTGAACCTTAATAATCATTCGAAATACATCATGAAATGACTGTGTTAACGTCTTCTGTGATGCGCAAAGCGGAAACTGTTGATATCAAACCTTCCGCAGCTAGTAAATTACGGACATTAAGCCTTTACAAATTTAGGAGCATATTTAGGTCACTATTAGGCAAGATTTTCTGCTTACTTGTGGGACTGGTTTAAGCTCTTATAGCCGTTGACTGCTGCTCTCTTAGAAGGCAGTTCATGCATCAAGACGGAGATTAGGTATTTAGCGTCAAACAGCACTTTGGATTAGCTTATGTATCGATAACGCCAACAGCAGAGGCTCGTCTTTTGCGTACGCTGGCTGCACTTATTAGTATTTTTCATATGACTTTAGAGGTTCAACAAAGTAATAGTATGGCTCTAGAAAACCTTCCGTTTCGTATCGAATAATTGATGGTTCAACTCTTCGATATGACCCATCACTCAAGTCAAAATACAAATTCAAACAAAAACTATTCTCCTTTTCGCAAAGCGCAATATCTAACGATCCACCCTCAGGATCAAGCGTGCCAAGCATACCTAACGCAGGACTGTCATTTAACCACGGGCATAGCATAAGAATATTTTTACCAGACCGATAGAAATTTACGCTAACAGTCTCATCTTGATTCAATGGAATTCTACCCTGTTCTTGGAGTGCTAACGCCGCGATAAGCGGAAAATTATAGTTGGCTAAAATAAGCGACGCACGAGCAGTGGCCAACTGTTTTAGTCCTTGTTTATTTTCTTGTTATGTACGTTCTAA
>CAJWZC010000108.1 GCA_913049915.1 uncultured Colwellia sp. | reverse complement strand
GCAGCTAAGCCCTAACATGCCTGACTTTAAAGCTACGGCCCTTAAGCTTGCCTTCACTGAGCTTTTTAAAGGCAGTTTTCCCATGCGCATGAGCTACAGCAACGTAAGCCCACTGATCACCTACCTGTATTCTGCCTATTGCGGTACCCGGAATACCATCACTACTGGTTAAGGCACCTACAATATCTCCAGCTCTAACTTTTTGCTTTTTGCCGCCGCCAATTTGAAGGGTCACCATGGGTGGATAAAATGGGGGCTGACGCAATAAGCTAACGGATGGCAAGTCACCGCGGTCAAACTTTTGTTTTAAGTAATCTTCTAACAAGCCAATTTTATGGTTTTCTCGTTGCGTATATAAACTGCAGGCAATTCCATGAGCACCCGCACGCCCAGTACGACCTATGCGATGAGTATGAACTTCGAACTCGCGCGCAATTTGATAATTGATCACCATGTCTAACGCTTCAATGTCTAAACCACGGGCTGCAACATCAGTAGCAACCAGCACAGACGCACTGCGATTAGCAAAACGTACTAAGGTTTGGTCTCTCTGCTTTTGCTCTAAATCGCCATGTAAGGCCAAAGCTTCGTAACCGGCTGTGCGTAACTCGTTGGCCACATGGTCCGTGTCGATCTTTGTATTACAAAAAATAAGCGTGGTCTCTGGTTGATGTGCTTGTAACAAGAGCCTAATCGCCTCTACGCGAGCTTCATTGTTTTCCACCTCATACAGGGTTTGCGCAATACTTTGTTTGCTATGGCTATCCTGCACTTCCACAATCACTGGCGATTGCATAATACGCTGTGCAATTTTTTCAATTTTTACAGGATAAGTGGCACTAAATAACATAGTTTGCCGCTGTTGAGGCATGTAACTAACAATGTCATCTAAGGCTTTTTGGAAACCCATATCTAACATTCTATCGGCTTCATCTAACACCAACGTCGTTAGGTTATCAAGGTTCAGATTAGCTTTACGCAGATGTTCTTCGACCCGCCCAGGTGTGCCCACAATAATGTGTGCACCATGCTCTAAAGAGCCAACCTGTGGCCCAAAGGCCATGCCACCACATAAAGAGAGCACCTTAATATTGTGAATACCACGGGCCAGTTTACGTATTTCTACCGCTACTTGGTCTGCCAACTCACGCGTTGGACATAGCACTAGGGTTTGCACACGAAAACGTTTCACTTCAAGTTTATTCAATAACCCTAAGGCAAACGTTGCGGTTTTACCCGAGCCTGTTTTAGCCTTAGCAATAACGTCTTTGTTCGCTAAAATGGCGGGTAAAGCTTGCGCCTGAATCGGCGTCATTTCCATGTAACCAAGGCTTGCAAGGTTATCAACTAAGGCAGGGTTTAGACCTAAACTGGCAAAATCAGATTGTGACAAAGGAATTCTCGTGTTTTATGTGGGGAGCAACGGTGGTTCAGTCAAGGCTAGGCTTTGACTCATGCTAAAGTCAGCGTGCTACGTGCCATTCTAACAGAATAACCCACCGTTAACTGATTATCACTTTTTGATAAGCAAAGACCTCTAAAAAGACACCTTTACTCATCAATTAACCCCTAAATATCACTCGATGTGTCCATGCCTTATTATTGAAAGAAAACGCTGGGTAGTGGATGTATGTACTAGGCTACATTAGAGTCACTTCAGCCTAAGATTTGATAACGAAATCTGTGCGACCCACACCGCTAAGATGATGACCTTCCAGTTTAGCAATCGAGCCATCAATTGCAGCGGCGGATAGTACACCGCTGATGACTGTTGCTTCCACTGCACCAAAATTATAACCAGTATCGGTCCAATCGCCGGCCAAATATAAGTTCTTGTACCCAGACTGTGAAGGCTTCATACGGAACTTAGTACTCTTAGGAAGGGACAATACATATCGTTCGGTGGGATCAATATTAGCCCGGAAGAATTGTTGGTGAATACGACTAAACGATGTAGTCACTTGATCTTCATGTGAAACCGCCAATAGCTCAAAATCAAGACCCTGAGTATCTCCAGCGACCGCCCCATTTCTTGGTAGAGTGGCACCTGGCATTATAGGATTGGTAGCCGCTTGTAAAAGCTGAATAGATTGATTTTTTACTCTTTGATATTGGCGTTCTGGATATGCATGATCACTAAATTCAGGAACTGCCTCATTCTCTGTCATGGGACCACAAAAATAAAATACTGATCTAGCTCTGCGCTCTGCGCTACCCCATTCTTCAAAATCGATTAAATGGCCCATCTCGGCCGTATCAGATGTCGGGTTTACATAATTGCCACTTACAAAAACGCCATCACTTTTTGCGGCACTTTCTGATAAAACTTCCGCTTTGGGTTTGGTGAGCCAAATTTGAAATGATTGAGTTTGTATTGCTTGAACATGCTGGATCATATCGCTCCACTTGCTACTATTATCAATCAAATCCTTAGCAACCGAGGGAAGAGCGCCAATAGACAAAGCGCAAATTAAGCTATCAAAATCAACGCCATGCTTCAGCCTTTTGCTACCAATGGGCGTCCAGGTGGTCCAATAACTTTCAAGGTCATACGGACGGCCGTTTTCATCAAGACTTTTTAGCTTGTCACCCTCGATTAATTGTTCGCAATGAGGGAAATCTGGCCATCCCAAAAGACCTTTTACTTTTGTCTTATTCAGCGGTTCATATTCTTTAAACGGGGGCTTTAACGAACACTGTATATCGAAATCTATGGAATCAATACTGCCCTCTTTTTGATTTATTGCCGTTGCTTTATGAAAAAACTCAAACTTAACTCCACGTTGCTTTAGTACTTCATACAGAGGTTGAATAATTGTTTCGCCGGTACCCGCTCTGAAAAAGTAGAATTGGCTATGGGTATAATTGAGCATTAATAGCGTCCAATGCAACATCGCACCGGCTGCAAATTCTGGCATTTTACTAGTGTCCCCATCTCGAAAACCAAATAAAATATTAGGGCTAGTAACTGGTAAAGGCGATGCGAGAGTAGTGCTGCTTAAACCATGGTCACTCAACCAATGGATCCAATCTTTTTCATCTAAAGAATCAAATCCTTTAACAGCAACTTTGTCCTTTATATATCCTGAAAACAGGGTAATCATAAAGTCTAGCTTAAAGAACAGATGCCTTAAATTAGTTGGATGATACCCAATGGCTGGATCGATCAACTCCCTAAACGCTTGTAACTTAACTAATGCCTTTTCTAAACCACTGTCTTTTAAATCGAGACTCGCAAACTCATCTAACAGGTCTGCTTTTAATACACCAAGATGATAGTGAAACACAGATCCTAAACCCGCTGACTCCGCTAATGTCTCTAAACTTTTATTATGAAAAATAGAGTGCAGTGGCCCACCTATATCATCTGCGCTTCCACAGATTTGTTTTATAATATTGCTCAGTGCGCCTGACAATAAACTTCCAGTGGACAAATCTTTCTGGGTTTCCCAGGGTGCGGCCTCCCCCGTTAGTTTTGAATCAATATCCCACTCAAACATTTGCTGCCCATAGGTTTCCCACATGGCAGCAAAATTACTGGGTTTAAATGCCTTATCAATAGACGACAAAGGATCGGAATCTGGTCTGTTTAGTTGATCGTAGGCCTTTTTCATGATGTCAAAAGTGTTGTAATAAAACCCTCCAAACAGATGAATACCGTGTTCTTCAATTCGATAATTTTCACTCGGATTTCGACTAGAGGCGCATTTTCCTCCAAGACGCCAGCCCATCTGATAAACCGTAATCTCAAACTTTTCGTTCAAAGGATCAAGTTCGGTCAGTTTAAATGCGCTAGATAATCCACCAATACCTCCTCCTAAGACCGCAATTTTTTTCTTTATAGCCATCTTACTACTTCCATTTAGTTGATTAAAATTAAACCGCTATACTTCAAGGTAATTCATCTGATCGGCTTAAAATTTGAGAGTCAATTTCATTAATATACGCATATAACACTCCAGTCTTTTCAGTGTTTTCGAATGGCAATCTACTTAATACAAAATCCCATACACCTTTAGCGGGTGGATTTTTTGTCAAAAATAACTGCGCTTCTTGATGTCTATCTAAAGCAGATAAACACGCAAGATTCAAAAGTTCGCCGCCCACCTTTCCTAAAGGCTGAATCTGCGCAAGCTGTGAATGAGTGAGTGATGACTCAATGTCGCCTTTAAAGAAATGAGCAAGACTGAAAGCAATGTGGAATAACCATTGAAGTGGATCTCGAGGATTCAAACGCTCCACATGTGAAAAATGATCTATCGCTTCCTGATAACGACCTCGATAAAGAGCCACCAAACCAATTGCCAACCAACAAAGGCCATTGTAAGGATTCAATTCTATCGCTGTGATAGCCATTTTTTCGGCCATCTCAAATTTTCGCATAAACAAGCCATTCAGTGCCAAAACCAAATACGATTCTGCAACTTCTGAATCCAAGCTAATGGCTTTTAATGCATACTTATCGGCTGCTTCTAAATCATGAGTAAAATTGGTTGACCAACCCATGTAGCTTCTAAGATGGTACGCATAGGCCAAAAGTGCATAAGAGTAGCCGAATTCAACATCGATTTCAGTTGCTCTCTGGAACTCTTTGATAGCCTCCAAATTGGTTTCACTGGTACTTTGGCTCTGCAGCCAAAGACCACGCAATACACGATCCCATGCATCGGAACTATTAGGTGCTGCTCGTCGAGCATGCCCCATTTTAGCAGATCGTATAGCCGGGCTTAGCTTGCCGATTATCTTTTCAGACACTTGCTCTTGGAGATTAAAAAGATCGGTTGCCTTGGACGAAAATTTTTCAGACCACAATTGTGTCTGACTTTCACAGTCGGCTAACTCGACAGTTAAATTAAGTAGATTTAACCCATGTCCAATAGAACCAGTCACAACATATTTAGCATTGAGGTCTCGATTGATATCACCAAAAACATCTTTACTGTTTTTGTATGAGAAAGACGTTGCCGAAGATATGACGGGAAACAACCGACTGTAAGACATGCTTGTGATAATGTCCTCAGCAATTCCTGTCGCAAGATAATCTTCATCACCGATATTTGTTAATGTGCGAAAGGGTAGCACTGCAATAATTTGTTTGTTCTTCGCTACTTCATTCGATGCCTTCATCACTATTGACTGAGAGGCTTTGTCGACATTTTTACCGCCTATCGTATTCCCAAAACGGTGAGCCATGGACTCTCGAAACCGATCAAATATGCGGCTAAACCAAAACATAAGACCAGTCAAAACCGCTAGCATGGCCGCCATGCTAGATAACAAGCCTTCGTTGTTTAAAAGCCAAGCTTGAGAGACGCTGAACATATCATCCATAATATTTAAAACGAGCCTTAGCAGACTGAAAGGTAATCGGCCCTTCAATCTCTATGAGTAGCAGAGAGTTCGTATGGCAGACGTAACAGTGACTATTCGAAAATGACATATTTTTTCATAAAAGTAATATTTATCTTTCAAATTTGTGAAGCAGTTCACTCTTATGTCTAGTATTTAATTTAACTTCACTACAGAATCTGGAAGATAAGATGTTCTGTGGGCTTAAATTAGCTGGGGCAAACAACATATCTAAAGGATCAAAATGAGTAACACTCAAATAAAAGCAGATATCACTCCCAGCGAGCACAGAGATTTTGTCTTCCCAGAGAGGACACCTGAGCTATTAAGTAGAACAACCAACTGTGGCATATGTTTTTCAGGGGGCGGCACGCGTTCCATGGCCGCGACAATGGGGCAGCTGAGGGCACTCCACAAACTAGGTCTGTTAGCAGGGACGAGATACATCTCAAGTGTTTCAGGCGGCAGCTGGGCGGCAGCCATTTATACCTATTACAAAAACGAGGCTACAGATGACTCTGATCTTCTTGGAGAAAGTCCAAATTCTGTTGAACGCAAAAATTGGGGCAAAGAGGAATGGGCGAATAGCCTAAAAGAACACAACCTTGCAAAACCAGCCACCACTGACTTTTTAGAGGTGTTTACTCACCACGCCATACATCACAATACAGACATGGCATGGATTTATGCAGTGAGAGATGTTTATTTCAAGCCATTTGGTCTAGATCAACCAAACTACTTTAGCTTGAATACCCAATCTGTAGATTCAGTTTTGAAAGCAAACCAACAATTGCAACCCAACTGGGAATCTTGCATGTTTGATATAGCTAGACCAGATCGGCCTTATCTAATTGTCAATGGCATTATTATTTGGCCAGCTAACAAAGAGCTATTTAATGATCACCAAAAGGTTAATAGAGTTCTTATTCAATTCACTCCTCTCTATACAGGTAATCCTTGGGCCCTTAGATTGCATGAGAACCAAGAATTGGAAAACGTTGACTCAATAAATACCGGCGGCGGTTTCCTTAGTTCTTATGCATTTGGAAGTAGTGGTCCTAACCAACCTGCTAGTGACAACCTTAAAATGCCTATACCAAAAGAACCTTTTTCTATCTGGCATGCAAGTGGCATAAGTAGCTCTGCATTCGCATATTTTGTTGCTGATAGCGCCCTATCTAAGACTAGACTAGAAAAATTTGTACCACAAATGGATTATTGGGCTGTCACAGACAGTGGCGAATCCCAGCAGATGTCTCAAAAACACTATTTTGGAGACGGAGGAGCTTTAGACAATAACGGGCTAATGGCCATGTTGCAGCGGAGGGTTGAAAAAATTGTTGTTTTTGTAAACTCCTCCACACCTATATCTAAGAAAGGAAGTGAAATAATAATAGATGCCGATATTGCACCTTTGTTCGGAATTCAATCAGAACAAAATTTGCCTAATAACGCAGTCTTTAAAGCATCAGCTTACGACGATCTTGTTAATGGACTTTGGAAAGCAAATAAAAAAAATGGCCTGTGTATGCATAGGGCAGAATATACCACCCTAGAGAATCGATGGTTCGGCACTCCCGCATACAAATTAGAAATACTGTGGGTCTATAACTCGCCCGTCGAAAAATGGATACAACTTCTTTCCGTTGATATGAAACATGAGATAAGAAAAGGAATAGAAAGCTCTGAAGGTGATTTAAAACATTTTCCCAATTATAGGACAATCTCTGAGGAGTTTTTAAAACTAGTGGAACTAAAAGATATCCAAGTTGCCTGTATTGCGGACATGTTCGCATGGTCAATTGAAGAAAATGCAGATGTTTTTACAGAATTGCTCGGTAAATAGCGAAACCAAAGCCAGAGGAAAAGCAGGACAATGCACAAAAAAATAACAAATAATTTAAATATTTTATGCATATTTCTCAAAACCTTCTAACGCCAAAGCGGGCGGACGTATTTGTGCTCTCGTCCACTTTTAGTTAATAGACTCTTCTAGGTATGGGTAAACCCGATTCGATACTGCACGGGCCTAATCGAGATGAGAATTTTTCTCTGGAGCCACAGTAAGCGTCAAATTATCATCTTGAAACTTGAAGTAACGTAATACCGAGGTTTTAGAAAACTCAGGGTTCGAGTGGTCTTTTGGATTATGCATGCAGAGCAGCGGTTACCATTGACCTCGTAATTAGCGTAATAAGCAACATACCCATTAAGAACTTCAACAGGATTTTTAACCAAAGTATAATCCGTTCTTAGGTTTAGACTAAATTGTACTGACATGTTGCCATACGAATCACACATAATCATACCGACAAGCTTGCCTACACTCAGAAAATAGCCGGCAGAGCATTCGCTTGATGACGATTTAGATTCAATTGAAAATAACTCCCAACCGCCAATCAATCTGGCACCTGAAAGCTGTGCCATTGAGGGTGAAGACAGTATTAATAGAATAAAAAATATTTTTTACATAACTAATCCTTGAATATTTAGTCGCGGTCTAAATAACAGGCTAAGCAACGTTTGGCTAACATGCACCTATCAGATTAGCATATGCCCCCGACCATCGTTTAGGCCACTATTTTACCAGAATAGTCGGCCCTGAGCTGATTAACATAGACGTTGCAGTATCCGCGTTTTCATGTCTCCTAACCGCTGCGAGAGATAGCTGACTGGGTCACCAATGAAAAGACTAAATACTGAAATATTAACCTGTCATCGCCATGGCTTCGGTACCTACTAAATTGATTGCCCTGACATTATTAATGAGAATGTCGATACCATCAAATTCTGTACCGGTTTTTTACATAGCGTTGTGAATTCTTTCGCCAAAGCTCACTTATATAGTTAATTTAAGTAAAAAAGGGAGCCGAAGCTCCCTTAAAAATTTACTGCAATGTCTTTATTTTTTCGCATAAGACCTAATAATAACGTCCAACTGAGTTGAAACAACTTCTCGATTACCGGCTACTTGCTTATTAAAAGTCTTGAAGACTTCGCTGGAAAATAAGTCTTTCCTATTTTCCAAGGCAACTTGTAAATTACTAGACCCTATGAAAGCGTAATGTGTGTAACCACTATTATCGCCGGCCACTAAAGCTCTAAGACCATATGCACCATCAATACGGCCTGCTTGTTCCTGAGCCTTGACAAGCTTTGTGTAAAGCTTCGCATATTTTATTGGATCTTCAATCTTCATGAAAAATACTTGGACAGCCATATTTTTCTCAGGTGAGAGATCACCTCCAGTTACTAGTTTTTCAAACAGCCCGTTCTCTACACCTTCGCTATAATCGGACACTTTCGCGAGAAACTCGCCAAATGGAGCAGTGTAAAACGCAGAAGTGCCAGCGGCCATATCTGCTTCATTTGCATAATTCATAATCACTGAATGGCTGGCCTCATTAGTGCCATCAAACGCGTGATGCGCAACCTCCACGTGTCCAGGGAAAGATTTCCCCCAATCAGATGCCATTAAATTATCCATTTCTTTAACGAATGACATAGCATCTTTCACGTTTAGGGTATAACTCGCGATATATCCATCGGCAAACACAGGGCCGGCTAACAATAATGCAGTCGCCATCAAGCTTATAAAATATTTTCTCATTGTAATTTCCTTTTAGTTAAGTAACTTTAAGTAAAAAAATCGCTGATCTCTTAGAAAAACGATGGAGGAGGTTAACTTATTTTTAGCACGATAAAAAGAGTAAATTATGCGAATTTACATTGGCTATAATATTGTCAAATGCTCCCTAAAAACCTCGTTTTTCGTCTCTCACTAGCGCGGCTATTTAAACAAAGTAATAAAGATTAGCTATTAATTAAAACGTCGGCTACTCAGTTAGTTAGGGCAATCAGCCCATACTCGACTAGCCATAGGCTCAAATACTAATGGACGATTAGTTTATTATTCTTTAAACGGAATAGAATCGCGGAACCTACTATATTGACAACTGGCAAGTCATTATTAATAAATCGCATAGTGAGTATTAAATGAGCGGCCACAAGTTGATTGTCAGCGATAGCTCAATCTCTGCAAGTTTCACTGGCTAGCATATACTGAGCCGTTTATGGGGTGATTAAGATTACGTACTTTATTTGAGTCACGCAATTTCGCATTCTAGTGAAAATGGGCAAGCATGCGATTGAATTATCGGTATTTGTTAGACCGAAGGTTCAAGCGCCATTTAACCCGACTATTAAGTGATTGGGTTGTTACACCTAACCATTAAAGATCTACTGGTAGTCATTTGTTCACTGCCATACAAAACCTCGTTAGAGATCTCAGTGGACGCTGATGACGACTTGTCATAATCTTTTTTTAGAATCTTATAACCATCTCGCATACAGAGCTTTCTGGCCGTAGCCTGGCAGGAAACCCAAGTCAGAGTTGGTTATAGATTAAAGCCCTACTGAACCCACAATTACTCAGGAATTGTGGGTTCTCATACAGAGGATGCCTGCCATTAATGGTAAATCAGACGAAGAAGTCTGGCGCTAGCTCTGAAATATCGAGTGACGTGTCCACCTGATAGCCATTTAAATCAGTAATGCCCTCGGCAGCCAATACGTCATCATCTACAAAGAAATTGCCTGTATGTTCACGGCTGTCTCGGGTAAGGATAATATGAGCAGCATC
>CAJWZC010000107.1 GCA_913049915.1 uncultured Colwellia sp. | reverse complement strand
TGGTTGACTATTCTCAGGAACGCTACCAAGAAATCAAAAAAGACTATCGTAACTTTGCTGAGTCGTTAGAATTTACCGATGTACGTTTTGTGCCATTATCAGCACTTAATGGCGATAACGTGGTCGAAGAAAGCGAAAACATGCCTTGGTATCCTGGCGCTACCTTAATGAAGCTGCTTAATACTATTGATGTTCAGAAACAAGAAACGTTCACACAACTGCGTTTCCAAGTGCAATATGTTAACCGCCCTAATCTCGATTTCCGTGGTTTTGCCGGTACTATTGCTTCAGGTCATGTATTAGTTGGCGATACTATTGTCGCCTTGCCATCAGGCAAAGAAAGTGTAGTAAAAGAAATTGTTACTTACGATGGTAATTTAGAACGTGCTGACAAAGGGATGGCCGTAACGTTAACTCTTGAAAATGAAATTGATATCAGCCGCGGCGAAATCATCGTTAAAAAAGGTAGCTTGCCGATATCGGCAAAAGAGTTCAGTGCAACCGTGGTATGGATGCATGAAAATGAACTTGAGCCAGGGCGTGAGTACTTTATCAAACATGGAAGTAAAATGACCACAGGTCATGCACAAGAAGTTGTCAGCAAGTATGATGTTAATACCATGGAAAGTTTATCCAGTTCACAGCTAGCGGTTAATGACATTGGTATTGTTAATTTTGTTGCCAGCGAAACCTTACACTTTGATGCCTATGAGGATAATCAAGGTACGGGTGCTTTCATTATCATCGATAGATTAAGTAATGTTACTGTAGGCGCGGGTATGATAAACCATGCGATTGATGAGAAAACGCAAGAGTACTCAGTATTTGAATTAGAATTCAATGCGCTAGTACGTAAGCAATTCCCGCATTGGGGTGCACGTGACATCACGAAATAGCCTAAAGCGCGAATAAAATTTCGTCTACGAATTAAATTATTTATAGGCGGGAACTAGTTCGCGCTAGCGGCTTTAAGGCTATAAATTTAGCGTTTTATAGCTTTTTTATTTTGTAAAAAATTTGTCACACTTGTAAGTTTTTAGGTAATGGATTCAATATGACAATAGTGCAGTGGTTGATGATAGGTGTGTTTATTGCCACTTTTATCAGTTTAGTTAAATACAGCCACGTACCAGAGCGCGTTTTTTCTGTGACGGTATTATTGTGTTTGGCACTGTCGTTTGTTAGCGTTGATGATATTTTAACCAATGCGGTTAACCCCGGTCTTGTCACTCTTGTTTTACTGGTATTGTGTTCATTCGCTTTTGAACGTACCAGTATTTTAAGGCGTTTATCTACCGGCGTGTTTAATGGTTCAAAAGTAAAATCTACCTTACGTTTATTACTTGGTACTGCATTGGCATCAGCTATAATGAGTAATACGGCGGTAGTCGCCACACTCATCAATACGGTGAAAAAAAACAAACTCATTAATGCCGGAAAGTTACTATTACCTTTATCGTTTGCCGCAATTTTAGGGGGAACGCTAACCTTAGTGGGTACTTCTACCAACCTTATTGTAAACAGCTTATTGATTAAACAAGGTCATCAAGGTTTTGGATTTTTTGACTTCACCTTAATTGGTCTCGCTGCTTTTTTTTTATGTCTATTTGTTATTTTAGTGCGCAGTGGTTCTTTACCTAACTTAGTTGATGATGATCTAGCAACCAATGATTACTTGCTCGAAGCCGAAGTCGCGCTCACTTCTGCTTTGATTGGTAAGACGATTGAAGATAATGGTCTTAGAAATTTAGATTCTTTATTTTTAGTTGAAATAGTACGTCAAGGTCGATTAATTTCCCCTGTTTGCCCTGAAGAATGTGTACAAGCTAAAGATAAACTTATATTCAGTGGTGATATCTCAAAAGTACTAACATTACAGCAATTTGACGGCTTAAACCTCTATGCAGAGCAAGGTAATTTACTGCGAGAGAATTTATTACGTGATAACTTAACGGAAGTGCTGGTTAAAGCGGATTCAACCATCGCAGGAAAAACCTTAAAGAAAGCTGGTTTTCGTGCTCGCTTTGACGCGGCAGTAGTTGCAGTCCGCCGAGAAGGTAGTGCCTTATCCGGTAAATTAGGTGATATCGTATTACAACCTGGAGATTTCTTAGTATTGGCGGTAGGCCAAGATTTTGCTACCCGACCTAATTTATCTAAAAATTTTTACATATTATCAGGCCATCAAGCGGATAATATGCTCAGTGGTTGGCGTGATTACACCACCGTATGGGGTTTTATCACCAGTATTTTAGTGTCAGTTTTTACGCCATTACCACTGCTTAGTTGTTTGTTTATCTATTTGGCCTTTATCATTTTTAGTGGTGCCTTATCCGTTAATGAAATAAAGCGTCGCTTTCCCCTCGAAATTTGGATGATAGTATTAGGTGCGCTTACCTTGGCATCAGCCTTCGAGAATACCGGTATTGCGGGAATCTTTGCGCAGAATATTGAAGGGTATTTATTTGGTCAAAGTGTTTATCTTGCCTTTATCACTATCTTTGTTTTAACCTTGATAATGACAGAGCTTATTACCAATAGCGCTGCAGCGGCATTAGCGTTTCCAATCGCTTATAATATTGCCTTAGGCCTTGGCGTTGACCCAACACCGTTTGTTCTGGCGGTAGCCTTTGCTGCTAGTGGTAGTTTTATTAGCCCTTATGGCTATCAAACGAATGTGATGGTGTATAACGCCGGTAATTACCAATTAAAAGATTTTATCCAGTTTGGTTTACCCATATCACTGATTTATAGCACAACGGTAATTTTGGTTATTCCCATTGTTTATCCGTTTTAATTTTCCTGTTACCTTGGTCCCTAGTTCTGAATGTAAATGACCTCGATGACACCCCACTATAGAGCCTATCTAGAATGACCGAAGTTAAAATAACAACCACTAATATGCAAACACAGAATACTGTCTGGCATAATCAACAAATCAGCAAGTCTCAACGTGCTGAATTAAAAAAACAAAAACCAGCATTACTTTGGTATACCGGCTTAAGTGGCTCAGGTAAATCAACCGTTGCTAATGCTGTTGATGCCTTGTTATTTAAACTCGGTTGTCATAGTTATTTACTCGATGGTGACAATGTACGACATGGTCTTAATGGTGATTTGGGTTTTAGTGATAAAGCGCGTATTGAAAATATTCGCCGTATCTCTGAAGTGGCTAAGTTATTCCTTGATGCAGGCCTTGTTGTTTCGACCGCTTTTATTTCGCCTTTTGCTAGTGATAGAGCATTAGCCAAAGCTAAGCTTGAAGACGGCGAATTCATCGAAGTTTTTATTGATACTCCTATTAGTATCTGTGAGCAACGTGATCCTAAAGGGCTATACAAAAAAGCCCGTGCAGGTGAGATAAAGGACTTTACTGGTATTGATTCAACCTATGACGTACCCACAGCGCCACAAATTCATGTGAAAACGGATATACAGTCTGTCGAGCAATGTGCAGAGCAAATTGTTGTTTATTTAATGGTGCAAGGTTTTATTACTAAAGCTAAGTTAAGCTAAATACTAGGAGTATCTATCATGCATTATGATGTATTTAATGGCGATGCCGACGGCATTATTTCTTTACTCCAGTTACGTTTAGCTGAGTCTAAAGAGTCTGTGCTTATTACTGGCGTTAAGCGTGATATCAGCCTACTAAAACAAGTAGATGTCATCAAAGCGACGTCAGTGACGGTATTAGATATTTCTTTAGAAAAAAATATTCAATCGTTACAAGCGCTACTCGATAATCAAGTTGAGGTGTTTTATGTTGATCACCACAGAACGGGTGACATTCCAAAGTCTAGTAAGCTAACTACCTTACTTAATACTGATGCTAATATTTGTACTAGTTTGTTAGTCAATGACTTTTTGCAAGGGAAATATGTCAATTGGGCAATTGCGGCCGCTTTTGGTGATAATATGCAAGCTTCAGCAAAAGCACTTGCTGAAAATGTAGGTTTAACCGAAACAGAGCAAGCACAGTTAAATGAGTTAGGTATTTATATTAATTACAATGGTTATGGTGCCAGTGTTGAGGATTTACATTTTAATCCTGATGATTTATATCAAGCATTATTAAAATACCCGGATCCTTTTACTTTAATTAATGAAACAGGCTCACTCTTTTGGCAATTAAAACAGGCTTATTTAGCTGATATGGCTAAAGCACAATCAGCTAAAGTGATCAGTGAAAAAACTAGTGTAAAAGCGGTACAGTTAGCTGATGAAGCATGGGCAAGGCGAGTAAGTGGTGTGTTTGGTAATGATTTAGCCAACCAAGCACCAGATAGAGCGCATATTGTACTGACGTTAAATAAAAAAAATGCGTCAAACGAAGAGCAGGAAAATTATTTATATCAAGATTCAGCCAGCTATACTGTAAGTTTACGTGCTCCCTTAAATAATAAACAAGGTGCTGGGGATATTTGCTCACAATTTCCGACAGGTGGAGGACGAGCAGCAGCAGCAGGTATTAATGAACTACCCAGTTTGATGCTTAATAAATTTATTAATATGGTAAAAGAATATTACCAATAACCTTTTAAAACTAAATAACAATCAATAAATCCCCTCTAAAATTATCTTTAAGCTATTACTATTAATAAATAAGTTGGCTAAAAAGACACTTAGTGCATAAACTTATTTTATTCGCTAAGTGACTTAATAAATCCATATCATTACTACTTATCCTTGAAAAGGAATTTCGCTAGTTTCCTTCTTTTTTATACTCTTTTTATTTGAGGTACTGTAAACAATAAATAATCGAATTTTATTGGTTGATGATGAAGTTAATATTTTAAATTCTTATCGAAGAAATTTAAGGAGCAAGTTCAAATTTGACGTCGCTCAAAGTGGGGCTGATGTCTTAACGTTAGTTGCTAAAGTAAGTACGCAGTAATTATTATGGATATGCAAATGCCTATAATGGATGGTATAGCGTTATTAAAGCTGAATAAGAGGTAATAATGGTTATAGTAATTGAAAGGATAACTAGCAGAAAACTAAATTCAGTTTGTACTGTTTGCTAATTGTTTTAACTGTTTTAGCTGTTTTAACTGATAAGTTGAAAGTACCAAAATTGAAAACAGGATCAAATCCTTATGGTCTTTTTATTTATATTTTAGAACAAATACAAAAAAACACCCGATTAAATCTATAAATTTAGATGATTTATGTTTTATTCCTTTCCATGACTAAAAATGAATATTAAAATAAGATCATCAGATAAAACTTATGGTGACTCGCTTTTAGGCGATTGTCCTTGGATAAGTGAACAGTTAAAGGAATACGATATGAGTTTATTAATTACGGGTGGTACTGGTTATATTGGTAGTCATACCGTTGTGGAATTATTACAAAGAACTAATGAACAAGAAATTATTATCGTTGATAATTTGTCGAATTCGTCAACTAAAGTACTTGAACGCATTGAAAGAATAACGGATAAAACAGTTATTTTCATCAAAGCTGATATTTGCGATGCGGATGCTTTAGATCAAGTTTTTAATCAGCATAATATAGAAGCGGTAATTCATTTTGCAGGCTTTAAAGCGGTAGGTGAATCTAATGAAATACCTTTAGCTTATTATCATAATAATGTTTCTGGGACGGTAACCTTATTAGAGGTTATGGCGAGACATCAGGTTAAGAACTTAGTTTTTAGCTCATCAGCGACTGTATATGGTAATAACGTCTCACCATTAAATGAAACTATGGCTACCTCAGCCACTAATCCTTATGGCCAAACAAAATTGATGGTTGAACATATTTTATTTGATTTAGCCAAAAGTGACGCATCTTGGTCAATTGTTTGTTTACGTTATTTTAATCCCATTGGCGCACATCAATCTGGTTTGATTGGCGAAAACCCAAATGGAATCCCAAATAATTTATTACCTTATGTTGCTCAAGTAGCAGTAGGACGTTTAGCTCAATTACAAGTATTTGGTGATGATTATGATACGGTAGATGGTACTGGCGTTAGAGACTATATTCATGTGGTAGATCTCGCACAAGGTCATGTAAAAGCGCTAGAGAGCCTTGCTCATGCTAAAGGGACAATAAAAGGTTGTCAGGCGATTAACTTAGGTACAGGCAATGGTACTTCTGTATTAGAAATTGTAAATACCTTTAAAGAAATTAGTAATCAAGCTATTCCTTATCAAGTAGTACCGCGAAGAGCTGGAGATTTAGCGACAGTGTATGCTGATGCTTCTTTAGCTAATGAACTATTAGATTGGCAAGCTAAGCTCGATTTAACCGCTATGATAGAAGATACTTGGCGCTGGCAGTCTGAAAACCCTAAGGGTTTTTAAAAGAGATTAAGACTATTTGCATGACCTAATACATAAAAAGACTATTGGCTCACACCTTTAGTCTTTTTTATTAACTGTCTGTTTGATTAGTAGAACGTTGTTTTTGTATGCCAATGATTACATAGCAACAGCTAAATATTAAGCCTCCTAAAGCGCCCCATAAATGTGCATCAATTGCCACGTTGGCATCAATCAATGTCGAAACTTGTTTGCTGGCCCCATAGAATTGTTCATGGGCGATTTTTAGCCAAACTCCAATAAATAATAAATAACCTGTTTTATCTTTATAGCGTATATCCAATATGGCGCCAAAAACGAAAATACCATGTAACACCCCAGACAAACCAACATATTGATGAATCTCAGGAGAAAAATAAAACAGACCTGCACTACATATTAATGCAGAGGTTATAAAGAGTAAGCTATAGTTTTTTAAATTATAAAAATGGCCATGTAAAGCCCACAAAAGTATTAACGCAGCTAGATTTAATAACAGATGAATACCATTGGTGTGCAAGAAGTGCCCGGTAAAGATACGCCATAATTCACCTTGGCTAATTAATTGATATTGATATACGAAAAGTGAGTCAATTTCATCGTTTAATAGATAAGCTAGAATAGCGAGTAAAGCGATAATTACTACTAGTAGGCTGTGTTGTTTTTGTATTGGTAGATTTTTAAATGTTAAAGTCATTTTTTAAGGTGTTTTTAAAGTATTAGTTAAGGTTAGTAGTTAAACGTTGTCAGTTTTTTTTCTGTGTTTATCCGTTATTGATTTATAAAGTATTCATATCATCTTAATAAAGTATACAATGACTGCTTTATTAATTGCGTTTTAATTTACTATTCTATGTCTCGAATACTCTGCCTGAGTTGTCAGCGGCCTCAAAAAGCTTGTATCTGTGCTTTCACTGCAAAGATAAAAAATAATATTCATGTTGTTATTTTACAACACCCTAGTGAAGTCTCACAAACAAAAGGAACGGTTGCCTTATTAGCAAAGTCATTATATTCCTGCCAAGTACTAGTTGGTGAAGTCTTTGATGATAACTCATGCTTTTTACAGACGATGGCGCAGTATCAAGCCGTTTTACTGTATCCGGGTGAGCAAGCTCAAATTATTCATCCTAATTTATTAATGCAATTGACGGAATACCAGCAGAACACTGATATTTTTCAGAAGAATGTTAATATCAAACCACTGTGTTTAGTTATTCTTGATGGTACCTGGAAAAAAGTCTATCGCATGTTTATGTTGTCAAAAACATTACAACTATTACCTCAAATTTGTTTACCTGAGCATCTTGCAAACGCAGGACAATATCATATCCGTAAGATAGCTAAAAAAAATGCCTTATCAAGTTTAGAAGCAAGCTGTTATGCTTTAGCTCTTTTAGAAGCAGGTAGTGATTTTGATAGTATTACCCCAGGAAAGGCGGGGAAATATCAATCTTTACTGAATAAATTTCAAGAATTTAATCAATTCCAATTATCTTTTAGACCCACACATATAAATATTTCAAGGAAACCTGATGATTCATAGTTCATTTGTATTACGCATGAGTTTGCTCGTATTGATTGTTGCCCAACTGTTGCTAAGTTTAACAGTGCAAGCAAAACGTGAAATTCGTGAACCCGAAGCAGCGACCGGTTTTAATCAAAAGAAGGCGGTTTATGCTAAGAAATATATGGTGGTTGCGGCTAATCCTTATGCTAGTCAAGCTGGACTAAGTATGCTCGAACAAGGTGGTAGTGCCGTTGATGCCGCTATAGCGGTACAGTTAGTATTAAGCTTAGTTGAACCACAATCTTCGGGGCTTGGTGGTGGTACTTTTATGCTGCATTGGCATAAAGAAACACAACAATTAACTACGTTTGATGGCAGAGAAACTGCGCCTCAAGCAGCAACTAGTAAGCTGTTTTTAAATGCTAAGGGTAAGCCACTTAAGTGGTCTGATGCCGTTGTTGGAGGAAAATCTGTTGGAGTACCCGGTTTACTTGCAGCACTTAATAAAGGGCATGAACAATTTGGGATATTACCTTGGGAAGTATTATTTCAACCAGCAATTAACTTAGCTGAGAACGGCTTTATTGTCTCGCCGCGTTTGGAAAAATTATTGACTATGAATTTCAATCCAGGTATTCATATTTTACCGGAAATCAAAAACTATTTTTCACCTAACGGTATTAGCATAAAAGCAGGTGATATCTTAAAAAACCCTAAGCTTGCTAAAGTACTGCGTAGTATTTCAACCGAGGGTGTAGATGTTTTCTATAATGGCTGGATCGCGAAAAAAATTGTTGAAAAGGTACAAAATTCTCCCATATCACCTGGTTTGTTAAGTCTTAATGATATGAAAAAATATAAAGCGATAGAGCGAACTTCTGTTTGTGGCCCATATCATCAATATAAAGTTTGTGGTATGGCGCCGCCTAGTTCTGGTGGTATCAGTGTTATTCAAATATTAGCGCAACTACAATCTTTTGAACTTTCGCAATATACGCCAAACTCATTAGATGCGGTTCACTTATTAACGCAAAGCGCGCGCTTAGCTTTTGCGGACAGAAATAAGTATATCGCCGATAGTGATTTTGTTAGCGTACCTGTTAAAGGTTTATTAGCCGCAGATTATATCGCAAAACGGGCGAGCTTAATCGATAGACAAAGAGACATGGGGCAGGCAATTGCAGGTAGCCCAGAAAACAGTATGGTGCTTGCCAATGACAATGCAATTGAAAGACCTTCAACTACCCATTTGGTTGTTGTTGATAAACAAGGTAATGCTATATCAATGACCAGCAGTATTGAAAATGGTTTTGGCTCAGCACTAATGGTACAGGGATTTATATTAAATAATCAATTAACGGACTTTTCATTATCGCCAAAGCGTGATGGTAAATGGGTAGCTAATCGAGTACAGCCGTTAAAAAGACCGCGTAGTTCTATGGCGCCTATGATGGTGTTTAATGAAGATAATTCATTACGTCTGGTTGTGGGAGCACCTGGTGGAAGTAGAATTATTAACTATGTAGCGCAAACTATTGTTGGTGTACTCGATTGGCAACTTAATGTGCAGCAGGCTATTAATTTGCCTAAAGTGACTAATCGAAATCATGTTACCACGCTAGAGTTAGATACAGATATTACTAGACTTAAACCTGCACTTGAAGCAAGAGGCCATAAAATTAGCGTTAGAGCATTGAATAGTGGTTTACATGCAATTGAAGTCACTAAAGATGGTCTCGTTGGCGGGGCTGATCCACGCCGTGAAGGGCTTGTATTAGGCTATTAATACTGTCACTAAGCACTTTTTTATTTTGGTATAGTCAAAGTATGGGAGTGTTTAAGTTACTATTTTGGGGTGTAATAGTAGCTAATATTACGAGTTGATTTTATGTTGTCCTTGTTACTTCTTTGTTCAATACTTTTTTAGTACTGGACCTATTTTAATAAGATGATAATTTTCCTAGTATTTAAGTGGTGACCCGTTATGATTAGAATAGTTATAATTTATATCGAGGTGTTACATGCAGTTAAAAGCCAAAATATTAGCTTTTGTTATAGTATTATTCTTATCTTTACTCAGTGTCGCTATTTTAGGACTACAGGTATTAACGCAAGCCAGTGAAACCGATAATATTGCTCGTATTAACCAATTAATGAAATCGACCGCTAATATTGTTGAGCAGTTTGAAAAACTCAGTGACAAGAAAGGCTTGTCTGAGCAACAAGCAAAAACTTTTGCCACCCAAATACTCCGAGAAAATAAATACCACGCTTCTGAATATGTTTATGTAGTTGATGAAA
>CAJWZC010000106.1 GCA_913049915.1 uncultured Colwellia sp. | reverse complement strand
ATAGTACCATCATTTAAGCTAGATAAATCAGCACTGCTCACAAGCCAGTAGCCTTCATTTACTGAAGCACTAAAGGTAAGTGTGCTGTTACCATCAGTAACAGTCAGTATTACGCTTTGGTTGTTCTCTACGCTACTAACAGTTCCTAAAATATTTACTTGGGATACTTCTGCTGCATTAATTATATTATCGGTAGTATTTACATTAGTCTCTACAGAAATAGTGATGACCGCTTGCGTGTCTTTGTCCTTGATTGTAGAAGCTTCGGCAATGTTACAGTTAGTATCTTGAACTGTTGCAGAATAATTGAGTGGTCCATCAACTAACAATCTTAAATCTGCATCGAGTATCTGCCATTGCCCATCAATGGTTAGTGCATGAAATTTAAGTGTATTATTTTCTATATCAGTAACAATGATTTCGACGGCCTGCCCATTTTCAACCCCTGTAACAGTACCTGAAAATTTAACTGTATCCGCTTCATCATTATTAATAACATCATCAGTCCCGGTCTCAATGGCGATGGTTATTTTTGCTAAAGTGTCTTTAATAAACCCAGTAACTGACGTTGCAGGGTTACCACTATTATCACTCGTACTGGCAGTCACAATTAATTGACCATCAACTAGAACAGATACATTAGCATTTAGTACTTGCCAAATACCTCCTTCTACAAGGGTCAGAAAGGTTACACTATTACCTAACGTATCTACCACTGTAACAGATACCGTATTACCGTCTTCTACGTCATTAACATCACCAACCAGATCATATATTTCTCCACTTGGTGAACATTCTTCAACAACTTTTACTGAAATTTCAGCAAAGTTATCACTACTAGTTGGAGACTGATAATCGCTTGATAAGCTTGATTTTTGCGAGGTAGAATCAAAACCAGATTTTGCTATTAGTTCACTTCCTGTGCGGTCAACTGTTTGAAAGAAATAACTATCACCTCCTTGATTAAGTATATTATTCTCTTGTGAAAGCGGTGTTGTACTATTAGCTTGAGATTCATTGGGAGTATCATTTTCTAATTGCTTAACGTTACGTACAACACTGTTGGGAACTTTAAGCCAACCATCATTGATATAGACATAAATATTACCCTCATCGGTACTAATATCTTTTAGTTGAACTGTATATTGGATTACGCCATCAGGGACTATATAGTCATCAATGACTAGCTGCCATGATCCGTTAGTTAAAACTATCCATGATTGCTCATTAAAAGTGATAATTAATAAAATATCGTTAAAAGGTATTGTCATTCATTAATTCCTAACATGACTAGCAAAAAACATTCATAATACTCTAAAATAAACAGATAGTTTGATAAGTATTTATTAGAAAGGAGGACTTAAATCATACATTTAAATAATAAAAAAATATATCTTTTTTACCATTATAGCCTAATATTTTTAGACATATAAAGCTGGATTGGCTAGTAAAATACGGAGGGAGCAAAGATAGGATTTCAAAAAATGATAAATATAACATTATTTAAGTAGCATGAGTTCAAACGGACTAGTATCACGATCAAAAATAAAATAGCTAGTCATGAGGTGAATATCACTGAATCCTATTATAGTTAGGGAATATAACACCTAATTATGATAGGATATTTCATTACAATTGAGACGATTAAAAGTAATTATACTTTTGTCAAAACCCTCTTATCATCAGAATTAATTATTGTGATAAACTTCTGCTATCATATTTATTTACCACCATTTTTAATGATTTCACGCGCCATTTCATCAGCAATAATGCCGGTAGATCTACTTTGAGCATCTGCTTTTGCGTAAATATTTAATAAGGTGTGATAAATTTCACCCACCTTAGTTGTCGACTTTTCACTATTGTAATTATCTTCAAATGACACATTGATGATACCACCGGCATTTATAACATAATCTGGCGCGTATAAAATACCACGTTTAACTAATGCTTTATCATGGCGAGGCTCGGCTAATTGGTTATTTGCACAACCAGCAATGATACCTGCTTTTATGCGGGTTAGAGTATCATCATTGATAGTGGCACCTAATGCACAAGGAGCATAAACATCAACATCTTGATCGTATATTTCATCAAGACCAACAACCCTAGCGTTAAACTCATTTGCTGCAAGGTCTAACGCCATTTGGTTGATGTCAGTGATAACCAATTCAGCGCCAGCTTTATAAAGATGTTCGCATAATTGATAACCGACGCTACCTAGTCCTTGAACAGCAATTTTTAGTCCGATTAAGTCATCACGATTAAGCTTATGTTTTACTGAAGCTTTAATGCCGAGAAACGTGCCAAGAGCAGTAAAAGGTGCAGGGTTACCACTTTTGCCTTCTGTGCCGGTCACAAATGGGGTCACAGTGTTTGCGATAGCAATATCGCTGGTGGTGATATTGACATCTTCAGCACTTAAATAGCTGCCATTGAGCCCATTTAATGCTTTACCAAAAGCTTTGAATAGTGCTTCTGATTTAAGTGTTTTTGCATCACCAAGAATGACTGACTTACCACCACCCATTTTAAGACCAGCCATTGCATTTTTATAAGTCATACCTTTCGATAATCGCAAAACATCAACGAGGGCTTCCTCATCATTAGCGTAATCCCACATTCTACAGCCACCTACAGCTGCACCAAGCTTGGTACTATGCACGGCAATAATAGCCTTTAGCCCACTCGCATTATCACTACAAAAAACTACTTGCTCGTGATCATCAAAATCCGGTAAATCGAATAAAGCCATCGGGTTTCTCCATTTTTTCTTGCTAGAAAAGGCAAATTAAATGTGTTGTAATGTTATCAAGTGACGATATCACCTAGAAAATAGCCAAGCTAGCCACGGACAGAATTAACAACTTCATATTAGGTTGCTAGCTGTAAGCGAAAAGTTACAAACTAAAGATTAATTCTGATAAACGTAGCTGTACGATAAATGATCGATTCAAAATAAATACTAATAATTAGAGAGTTAAAATGACCAAAGTAGTACCGATGACAGAAGAGCAACAGCAGCAGTGGGTAAAAAAACAATACCAAATAGCCACAAAATACCTAGCCGAGAAGGGTATTATTACTAATAGTGTTGCTGTGGAAGAAAGTCGGTATTTAGTGCCCATATTGGCATTATGGAAATTAACAGCAATGGATGGTAAAAAGTTTTGGGTTTTATGTGGCGACTTACCTAGTGATCATAGCAGTGTTGATGTAGCACTAAATGCACGTGAGGCATTAAGACACTTTGCTTTAAAGTGGCAAATGCAAGCTGAAAATTTATTACAAGCTAAAAATGAAGAGCAAAATAAATTCGCTCATTTATTAATTGGTCGTGCTGAGGGTTTGTATAAGTTACATAACGATGAAAATTTATGGTTGTCAAAATAACAGGCAGTAGTGATTCAAGTCCCAAGTATTAATGGTTTAAGTAATACTTTGCTTTTTCAACATGCTTAACTGCTTTAGATATTGCGCATGCCATACGTTGTTTTGCCATGCCAGCTTCCATATATACTGAGCCAACAGGGTGAAATTCATGTTTAGTAAAATACTCTACTTTTTCAAGGGGGCTTGAAATAAACACTTCTTTAAGGGTTAATTTATCTGCAATACGAAATAACCCTAACATTATAAACTTATCTATTTTTTCACTTCTATAATCCATAACTACCGCGATTCGACTTATTTCTCCTTGTGGAGATATACGGCCGGTAGCAATAGGCTCTTGATTTTTATCATCACATACCAGCATGTGGTAGGCAGTTCTATCACCTTGGTCAAACTCAATTTTTTTTGGGATACGTCTTTCACAGACAAATACTTTTTCACGAATATTTTTAAGTAGTGGGGCTGCTTGTTGCCATTTTACTTGGCTAATACTGTAAGACATTTAAAGAACCAACGTTAACTAGATAAGGTGAAGACCAGAAGTACATTCAGACTAGTAAAAAATTTAAGTTAATGCAAATACAGATTCATATTTTTTTGTTCTTTTATTATACGTTTTTTGACTAAAGGTTAAGTTAAATTACTTTAATTAATTAGCCATAAATTTTAGATATAAAAAAAGAAGGCATAATACCTTCTTTTTTATACTATTTAGATAGAAATATCTATTTTAGTTCATCAATGAAAGCAACTGCGCGGCCAATGTAGCTCGCAGGAGTCATTTCACATAACTGAGCTTTAGCATGTTCAGGTAATTCAAGTGTCATGATGAAAGCACGCATAGAGTCGCCATTAACACGTTTGCCACGTGTGAGTTCTTTTAGCTTCTCGTAAGGCTTCTCAATACCATAACGACGCATAACCGTTTGTACTGGCTCTGCTAATACTTCCCAATTACTGTCTAATTCAGCAGCTAAGTTAGCTTCATTTACTTCTAACTTACTAATACCTTTTAATGTAGCACCGTAAGCGATCATTGTATGAGCAAAACCAACACCTAAGTTACGTAAAACTGTTGAGTCAGTTAAGTCACGCTGCCAGCGAGAGATAGGCAATTTTTGAGATAGGTGAGTAAATAGCGCATTAGCAATACCTAAGTTACCTTCTGAGTTTTCGAAATCAATAGGGTTAACTTTATGTGGCATAGTTGATGAGCCAATTTCACCTGCAATAGTTTTCTGCTTGAAGTGACCCATAGCGATATAACCCCAAATATCACGATCAAAATCGATTAAAATGGTATTAAAGCGTGCTATGGCATCAAATAACTCAGCAATATAATCATGTGGTTCAATTTGAGTCGTAAATGCGTTGAATGATAAACCTAATGAAGTAACAAATTCATTAGCAAATTCATGCCAGTCAACTTCAGGGTAAGCACTAAGGTGAGCATTGTAGTTACCTACAGCACCATTAATTTTACCTAACATTTCAACCTTAGCAATTTGCTCACGTTGACGTTGTAAACGTACATACACGTTAGCCATCTCTTTACCCAGCGTGCTAGGAGAAGCAGGTTGACCATGAGTACGACACATCATTGGAATAGTTTTGTATTCAATAGCTAGCGCTTTCATTGCGGCTAAAATGTTATCCATCTCTGGTAATAAAACATTTTCACGACAATCAGTGAGCATTAAAGCGTGCGATAAGTTGTTGATGTCTTCTGAAGTACAAGCAAAGTGAATAAATTCAGTTACTGCGTTTAATTCAGCATTATCAGCAATTTTCTCTTTCAAGAAGTACTCAACCGCTTTCACATCATGGTTAGTTGTTGCTTCAATTTTTTTAATTGATAAAGCATCTTCTTCGCTAAAGTTAGCAACAATCTTATTTAATACATCATTTGCTTGTACGGTAAATGTAGGAACTTCTGCTATTGCGCTTGTTGCTGCAAGTTTTTGTAACCAACGTACTTCAACAGTAACACGGTATTTAATTAGGCCAAACTCACTAAAAATAGGGCGCAACGATTTTACCTTGCTACCATAACGACCATCTACAGGTGATATTGCACTTAATGCTGAAAGTTCCATAATTTTTCCTAGGTTATATTAATATTCTCTTTAATTAATATGATTAATTTAAGAGCTAAATAGTATTTAATTTTTATCAAATAGTGTTGAGTAATTCTTTAGCTGTATCGACTATTTTTTTACGGCTGAATAATATGTGGCGTCTTTTACCACCTACTTGTCGCCATAATACGGCTGCACGTATACCTGCTAATAATAAAGCTCTAATTTTATATTGATTGACGTTCTGCTTTAAAATACTTGGCTCGCCAGTAACTTGAATTTTATGACCTAACGGACTGATAATATCGCTATAAATACTAGCGAAGCTCGCCGTTAAGGTGTCACTTGTCAGTGCGTAATGCTCAAGTTGGCGTTCGGTTGCGTTTATACGCTCACCAAGAGCATTAAGTTGTTGCGGTTGTTTAGCAAGACGTCTTTCTAAATTAATTAAGCTAATGATATAACGAGTTAACTCGGGATCTTTTTGCTTTTTTGAGCCCGCAATAACATCATCACTGCCTAAATAGCTTATTAATAGCTCAAGACCCTTTTTAATATTATCGATCTGCCCACCATAAACAGCTAAGGTATTGATGGGCGATGTTTCAATGATACTTTGTAATAAAACGCGGAAGTCTTCATCTGTGATTTGACCCGTGCGAGATACGTGTTGTACTTGATAAGCGACTTGACAAATAGCCGCAAAGGTAATTGTTTGATCTTTCATTTTTTCTCTAATTCTTAGTTTATCTGTTTTACTTTATCAGTCTTAGTTGAACTTGGCTTAGGCATACTTATGGCCGTTATCAATCAAGATGTATATTTTAGGTTACTCAAGTACTTCTTCGATGGACTTAAAATTACTTTATATCGCGTTAAATAATCAAACCATAGAATGACTATAGCTAAAATTTTTTCCTTACCTAAAATCATTGTAATTCCTATTGAAATCCTACACTTTTAATGGTGAAGGCTATAAAAGTTAGCGAATAAGAGTATCAATGATACCACCACCTAAACAGACATCATCTTGATAAAATACAACGGACTGTCCTGGCGTTACTGAACTTTGCTGCTCAGTAAAATCTATTTGATATTCACCAGTAACTGATTCGCCTGTCGGTGATATAGAAAGGGGAGTGACAGTACATGCAACATCATCTTGACGATAACGAGTCTTTACAGTGCATTTAATACTACTAGACAATGCTTTTCTATCAACCCAATGTAGTTGATTAGCAATTAAACCTTTAGAAAATAGGCGAGGGTGGTTATGCCCTTGACCAACAATAAGCACGTTGCGTAATAAATCCTTTTCAACAACATACCACGGTGCTTCACCTGCATCAGCTAAACCACCAATGCGCAGGCCTTTTCGTTGACCTAATGTATGGTACATCAAACCATCGTGATGACCGACAGCGATACCTTCAGCTGACTCAATAATACCTGGTTTAGCAGGTAAGTATTGACCAAGAAAGTCTTTAAATTTACGCTCACCAATGAAACAAATACCGGTGCTGTCTTTTTTATTATGAGTAATTAACCCTGCTTTTTCTGCAATAGCGCGGACTTCTGGCTTTTCGATATGGCCGACAGGAAATAACGTTTGTGCTAATTGCTTTTCGTCTAGCGTGTAAAGGAAGTAGCTTTGGTCTTTGTTATTATCAAGGCCTCGTACCATTTTCCATGAATTATCACGTAACTCACGTTGAACGTAATGCCCAGTAGCAATGTAGTCAGCACCTAAGTCTTCACAAGCAAACTCTAAAAAAGCTTTAAACTTTATTTCTTTATTACACATAATATCAGGGTTAGGAGTACGGCCCGCTTTATACTCTTCAAGAAAATATTCGAAAACATTATCCCAATATTCAGTAGCAAAATTAATAGTATGTAATTTAATATCTAGTTTGTCACAAATAGCCTGTGCATCTTGTAAATCTTGGGCTGCAGCACAATACTCATCAGTATCATCCTCTTCCCAATTTTTCATAAATAAGCCTTCTACTTGATAACCTTGCTCTTGTAGCAAATAAGCAGAGACAGATGAGTCGACACCTCCAGACATACCAACAATGACTTTGGTTTGCTCTGGAGCTTTATTTTTTGAGGCTGTTAACATATTTATTTGACCAATAGACGTTAAGAAATAAGTGTACTAACGGAACTACCTAAGCGTACCTAGTTAAATTTGCCTGACTAAGTATACCAAAACAAGTGTACCAAAATAAGAGGCGCAAAATTATAACATGCACAACAATCAGGATATAGATTAAAGATTAGATTTTAACTGTGATAAATGAATTTTGTTGCCCGCTAGATAATCTTCAATGCATTCGAGCACCACAGAACTACGTAAGGACTGACGTTTTTCCTTTATTTGTTTGAGTGTAAACCAGTGGGTATCTATTATTTCATTATCTTGTGGTTGACCTGTTAACCATTGTTCTAATTCGATGACAAAGCAAAAACGTAAAAAATATAGCTTTAGATCTGGACGGTGAAAATAATAAATACCGCATAGGTAATCAGGTTCTAAGGCTAACCCTGTTTCTTCGAGTACTTCTCGCTCTATTGCAGCAATAAGACTTTCATTTTCTTCTAAATGTCCCGCGGGTTGGTTAAAAACTATGTTACTATTTTCTTGTTCTTCTACAAATAAAAATTTTCCTTGGTGATGAATAACAGCAGCGACCGTGGTATTAGGCTTAAATTGTTTTGCCCCATGGTTGTTGGTTTCATCGTCATGAGCACTCGATAAAATACTGTCGTTACTCTTCAATTTTATATTCTCCATTATTAATATCGGCTAAGGTCCAGTTACCGATACGATATCTAATAAGACGAAGAGTAGGGAAGCCTATATTGGCAGTCATGCGCCTTACTTGTCTATTACGCCCTTCAGTAATAGTAATTTCTAACCAAGTGGTTGAAATACTGGCGCGCTCTCTGATAGGAGGATTGCGAGGCCAAACGTTAGGTTCGATCATAATGGCGACTTTAGCCGGTTTAGTCATACCGTCTTTTAATTCAACCCCTCGACGTAATTTAGCTAAATCTTCATCTAAAGGTGAACCTTCAATTTGTACCCAGTAGGTTTTCTCAGTTTTTTTTACTGGATTAGCAATTTGATGTTGTAACTTACCATCATTGGTAAGCAATAATAAGCCTTCACTGTCCCTATCAAGTCGTCCTGCGGCATATACACCAGGTATATTGATAAAGTCTTTTAAAGTACGGCGACTATTCTCATCGGTAAATTGGCATAAAACATCAAAGGGTTTATTGAAAAGTAATATTTTTCGCTTTTCGTTAACTGGTCGTACCTTTTGCTGTGTTTTAGCGCTATGTCTTGTATAGCCTTTGCTCTGATTCATTTTGAGATTTATTTTCCTTGAAAATATGGAATGGCTTTTCGTACTACTATATTAATACGCTTTGAATTACTATACTATGCGCGCGAAAAATAAATTTTAGCTTGGGTGGATATTAATTAATTTCTAGTGAATTTTTATGTGATCACCGGAGCTTTTGGCTAATTAAAGTAGGAATCTCAATGAGCACTGATAACTCAAAAATTATTTATACTATTACCGATGAAGCGCCTGCCTTAGCGACGTATTCTTTATTACCAATTATTCAAGCTTATACCGCTTCTTCAGGTATTAACGTTGAAACACGTGATATTTCTTTAGCTGCTCGTATCTTAGCTAATTTCCCAAAATATTTAACTGAAGAACAACGCGTCGATGATGCTTTGGCTGAGTTAGGTGATTTAGCTAAAACGCCAGAAGCTAATATTATTAAATTACCCAATATTTCTGCTTCTATTCCACAGTTACAATTAGTTATTAAAGAATTACAAGCTAAAGGCTTTGATTTACCTAACTATCCTGCTGAGCCACAAAATGAAGCAGAAGAGTCTATTAAGCTAACTTACGCTAAAGTATTAGGTTCAGCGGTTAACCCGGTATTACGTGAAGGTAACTCTGATCGTCGTGCCCCTGCTTCTGTTAAACAATATGCCCGTAAGAATCCACATTCAATGGGCGCTTGGTCTAAAGAATCAAAATCTCATGTTGCGCATATGACATCAGGAGATTTTTATGGCAGTGAAAAATCAGTCACTATTGATGGTGAAACCACTATAAATATTGAGTTTGTTGCTCAAAATGGTGAGGTGACTTTATTGAAATCAAAGTTACCTTTACTTGATAAAGAAATTATCGATGCGTCAGTAATGAGTAAATCGGCTTTGGTAGAATTCTTTGAGACTGAAATAAATAAAGCCAAAGAAGAAGATGTTTTACTTTCATTGCATTTAAAAGCAACCATGATGAAAGTGTCTGATCCAATCATGTTTGGCCATGCAGTTAAAGTATTCTACAAAGATGTATTTGCTAAACATGCAGCTACTTTTGAGCAGTTAGGCGTTGACGCTGATAACGGTATCGGTGATGTTTACGCTAAAATTGCACGTTTACCTGCAGCGCAAAAAGCAGAAATTGAAGCAGACTTACAAGCGGTTTATGCAACACGCCCTGAAATGGCTATGGTTGACTCTGATAAGGGTATAACTAACTTACATGTACCAAGTGATGTAATCATTGATGCATCAATGCCAGCGGCACTTCGTGCTTCAGGAATGATGTGGG
>CAJWZC010000105.1 GCA_913049915.1 uncultured Colwellia sp. | reverse complement strand
ACCATACAATGTAGAGCCGCCGCCATCGAGCTCTTTAAAGCCATCTGACTGCATATTTATCGCTTCAATTAAAACGCCAAGTTCGCCAATTTTAGTGCCGTAATAACCATGTACTTTACTATAAGCATCAGCCCCTACAGACAGGTCAATCATACCTTCTTGAGCAGCAGGTACTGCGCGAGTTGTCATATTAAGCGCGCCGGCAACCGTGTTAGGGCCATATTTTATTGCCGCTGGACCTTTAAATACTTCAATGGAGGTCATTTTTGACATCATAGGAAAGTAATAAGCAGCAGGCGCAGAATAAGGAGCAGGACCAATTAAAATGCCATCTTCCATCACTGTTATTTTTTTACTACGCTCAGGTGTTGCACCACGAAAACCAATATTAGGTCTTAAGCCATAACCATCTTCTTCACGGATATTAACGCCTGGTACGTTATATAACACACGATTAATATCATCGAACTTAAACTTTTCAAGCTCTGCTTCACCAATTAAGGTGGCCGACCCAGCTTCTGTTCTTAATTTATTACCATGGCCAATAATCTGAATACGTTCAACAAAGTCTATTTTATTTCTCACATCATCAGCGATTGTTTTCATGTTACTCGCAATACTAGTAGTGGTAACTGATTGAGTAACTGGCTGAGCGCCTTCCTCTACACTTTTACCATTACTCTCATCAGCAGCCATTGCTATTGATGAGAGTAATAAACTTGTTGATAAAGCCATTGAGAGTGCAAGTGAGGTTGCTGATAACGTAAATTTATTCATTGTTGTTATTTTTGCTGTTGTAGTTAGGTAAGTAAACATTAATCATTATCCCCAGCAGAAGTTTGTGGTAACTCTAAAGCTAAGCTGGTAATAAAGTCGCTTTTTAGTTTGTCGGTAATATTCTTTACATCACCATGAGTTTGTAGCACTTTATCTGAATTTTCTACCAATGTAGTTGCTAATGATGTTTGATAGTTTTTAGTGCTTTCAATCGCTAATTCAATAAGGTCATCAATGGTGTCGGCAGTGACGTTGTCACCTACATCCATTAAATAATGCCTAAAGCCTAATGCATTGGCCTCATCATTAGACAAGCTACCCTGCATGAACATTTTTAGTGCTTGTAAATTATTGGTGATATTAGTGATAGAGTGGGCTGAGTATTTAGCTTCAACAGCATTAGGACAAGCTTGTGCACCACACTCATTAGCAAATAATCCTAGCGGTTTGGCTAACTTGCCATCTTTGGTGAAACTATCGACATAGAAAATAGCATCACTTAATTTATTTACCGCATCATGCTGGGTAGCAAAATCGCTACCTTCAGTGCCTGCAGCTTTAAGCTTAGCCGCATAACCGCCATTGCCATCATTACCTAACCAAGCAGTAATAAGTTGAGTAGCGTTATTTTCAATATCATTTGCTACTTCGCCAGCATATTCGCAGCGAGCTACTTTACGATATTGCTCAGTTTGATTATTCCATTGAGTAGGTACGGTTGAACCAGTACAAGTATGGTCAAGGTTGTCGTTAAATAATAAATACTCTACCGCAACCAAACTTTTACGTGAGGCGGTACGCGTAGCAATATTATAAGGCTTACCGTTAACACTGCCTGCTTTAAAATAGGTAACATCAAGATCAACACCACAGGTATTTTGGGTTGGCCATGAATAAATATTATTACGCAAAGCGCCATCACCAATAAGTAAAGGCGATAGTTGCATCATCTCGGCTTGTTGCCAGGTATTAATAGCACTCTTCCAGCTTTCTTTCGCTAGATTTTTAGCATCATTAACAAGTTGCTCGCTACTATTACCTTGAGCATAGGTATTTTCTTGCTGGCAATAATTTTTTATCGCTAATTGCTGGGAAGTAGCCATAGCAGAAAATTGTACAAAGGTAGGTGTGATAACGTTATCGACAATACTGGTAATTAGCTGACCTTGGTCAAAATCAGTATTGGTATCTTGGCTTTCGTTGAAACCTGCACCACTGGTACTGGTTGTATCTTCACCACATGCACTAACAAAAAATACTGAGGCTAGTGCAACACAAATGAGTTTTTTATTTAAAGAGAATGTCTTTGAGTACTTCATATTTATCTTAACCTTATCCTTACCTTTGACAGTAAATAGCTTGATACTATTTATCAATGCTTTAAACGCAACAAAGCCCGAACAACATCCCTGTTCAAGCTTTGTTTAGAATTTTAACTTGTTAGCCTTAGCTTTTAAAGACTTAGGCTAACAATAAACGTTTACCAACCAGCAACGTTTTCAGCATCAAAACTTAATGCTGTTTGTAAAATATCACGTGCTTCAAGTAAATCGGCTTGGTATTCAGTGATAGCAGCTGAACCTGTTAAAACTGGTGCATCTTTTAATAACACATGCATTGCTTCGAATTGTGCATCAGTCATTGGCGAGTAAGGGTTAAATTGTAGACCTAGCGCAAAACCTTTTAGCTCAGAGAAGTGCTTAGCAGTATCAGCAAAGCTAAAGTCATCTGTGCCTATTTTAGCTAAATCACCCTGTAAATCATTAATATAATGAATAACTGTACCCGCAACAGCATTTTCCCACGCTGTAACAGCAATATCACGGTAACCTAATAACTCAGCCATTTGATCATCTGATAATGTCATACCTGCATTATCATTAATTAGCTTACGACCCATTAAGAAAGCATCCATCGCTTGCTTAGAGTAATCAGTTGCAGCAGTATTATCTTTTGAACCACGGTCACGTTTAGCGGCATTAACTGAGTTACCAAAGTTTTTCTCTGATGTTAGATCAATTAAACCATCACCGTTAGTATCATACTGACCATTCCACGCAAGACTACCATTTGATTCATCATCTTTAACTTTTCCAGCAATTTCATCATCATTATATGACAAGTAATCACGCGCAGCGCCAAAGTAACCAAAACCTTCGTCAAACTGATGCTCTAATGAAGTGTAGTCTTTAGTGCCTTTATCTTGAGCTATGTTATCTGCTGCTAAACCTTTAGCTTCATCTAAATAGTCATCGGTAGCTTGCGAGTAAGTTACAGACATTAATAAGAACTTTTGAATTAATTGGTTTAAATCAGTACCTTGTTCAGTAACATAAACAGGGATGATAGTACTCGTGATTGGATCGACACGCTCACTACCTAAGTTATCAATAGCAATATCAGCTATTTGTTGGAAATATAAGTCAATTAAACCTACAGGTGTAATTGAACCTTTTTCACCCCAACCAGCAAACTCAGTAGTCCAGTCTTTATGTTGGCCACCTGTGTCTTGACCTGCTACTTTACCCTTTAAGCTTTTATAGCTACTTGATAACTCGTTAAAATATGTTTGTTTAGCGTCAGTAAAAGTAATAGGAAGCGTATCCCATGAAAGTTCATCGGCATTATAAAGACTATTAAGTTTAGCTATAACGTCAGCTTTAGTCGTTAACATACCGCTGTCTAAATCAGCTTGTAATCCACCTTTACCAATATAGTGTTTAAGCTCTGCAATAAGTGCATGACGCGCAGATTGACCACCGTAAGAAACGCTTGAGTTATTTACATCACCTACTTTGCTCATAAAACCGTAGTAATCAAGCGCATCATTTACTTCGATGGTTAATACTTGGGTATGAGCTAAACCACCGTTATCTGTAACAGTAACGTTTAAAGCAACACTCGTTGTCTTTTCAAAATCAAATGAAGATTCAGCAGCAAGAGCAAGCATATCACCGGTAATAACAAAATCAGTATTGTCGGTCGTGAAGGTAAACGTGTCACTAGCATTAGGATCTGTAGCCGTTAACATACCAATTTCAGCCGCTTTAACGTTTTCAGCAACCATATTTGCTGATAATGCAATAGCCGTTGGTGCAGTATTAACTGGCTCTACTGGAACTACTTGTTCTGGATCACTACTGCTTGAACCACAGGCAGTTAAAGCAGAAGTTGCTACCATTACAGCTATAGCGAGTGCATTTCTTTTAAATTTCATTATTACTCCGATTGAGCTCATTGCAATCTTAATCAGGGATCTCATCGTATAAATAAAAAGAGATATAATTTTGGGCTAGAGCTAATATGTATTATTAATTGCGTGCATCATACACAAATACAAACACAAATGCGAATAAATATCATAAAGATCTAACTTGACGTTACTTTTATTGATTTATAGCAAAGATAGTCCGAAGTAGGAAAGTAAACATAACACTATAACCTCGCATAGTTAAAAACAAAAAAGGCCGCAAATGCGACCTTTTTTTTAAAAAAATGTTGACCCTAAAATAATGAGAATTAACGACCGAACATACCACCGCCACCCATTCCACCGCCACCTGGTGGCATCATACCTTGCATACCGCGCATCATTTTTTTCATGCCGCCTTTGCCTGACATTTTTTTCATCATTTTTTGCATTTGCGTAAATTGCTTAAGTAGCTTATTTACATCTTGTATTTGAGTACCTGACCCAGCTGCAATACGACGCTTGCGTGAGCCTTTAATAATATCTGGACGTTCACGTTCACCTGGCGTCATAGAATTAATAATGGCTTCCATTTGTACAGTAATTTTATCATCCATCTGATCTTTAATTTTATCAGACATATTTCCCATGCCAGGTAGTTTATCCATCATGCCCATCATGCCGCCCATGCTTTTCATCTGGACAAGCTGGTCACGAAAATCTTCTAAACTAAAACCTTTACCACTTTTAACTTTTTTAGCTAATTTCTCAGCTTGTTTTCTATCAACCTTCTGCTCAATCTCTTCTACAAGTGAGAGTACGTCACCCATACCAAGAATACGTGAGGCAATTCGATCAGGATGGAAAGGTTCAAGTGCTTCAATTTTTTCGCCAACACCCATAAATTTAATAGGCTTACCTGTGATATGGCGGATTGATAACGCAGCACCGCCGCGCGCATCACCATCGGTTTTTGTTAAGATAATACCGGTTAGTGGCAAAGCATCATTAAAGGCTTTAGCTGTGTTAGCAGCATCTTGACCTGTCATGGCATCAACAGTAAAAAGTGTTTCTATTGGGTTGATAGCAGCATGAAGTTGCTGAATTTCACCCATCATGCTTTCATCAATATGCAAACGACCCGCGGTATCGACAATGACCACATCAAAAAAGTTTTTCTTAGCATGATCGATGGCAGCATTGGCGATATCAATCGGTTTTTGCTTGATATCACTTGGAAAAAAACCAACATTTATTTCTTCTGCTAATGTTTCAAGCTGTTTAATCGCTGCAGGACGATAGACATCGGCACTGACGACTAAAACTTTTTTCTTTTCACGTTCGGTTAAAAATTTTGCTAACTTGGCTACCGAGGTAGTTTTACCTGCACCTTGCAAGCCCGCCATTAATACTACGGCTGGTGGCGCAGCTCTTAAGTCAAGCCCTTCATTGACTTCACCCATAGCTGCTTCAAGTTCTTTTTGAACTATTTTTACAAATATCTGCCCTGGGGTGAGGCTTTTGGAAACATCAGTACCAACAGCTTTTTCTTTTACTTTGGCTACAAATTCACGAATAACGGGTAAAGCGACATCGGCTTCAAGTAATGCCATACGCACTTCGCGTAAGGTTTCTTTGATATTGTCTTCGGTTAAACGGCCACGGCCACTGATATTTTTAAGTGTTTTACTTAAGCGATCGGAAAGATTGTCAAACATGAAATACTCTAACAGCAAAAATTGATTAGGTTAATGCTGCTATTATACCCAAATATACTTAATATGCGACAGCAGATAATCTCCCATATGATTTAGCCTCTATTAAAGTAACTCAATAAGGCATAAGTTAACGTGCTGAGAGAAAGATTGCCATGATATAGTAGTGAAGATTTTCATTTTAAGCTCGTCTAATAAACATAGGTACTTATGGAACAGTTAACCGCTCTAGTAATAAATTTTCTTGATTTAAGCGCTGAAGCGAGTCCTTGGTTATTATTAGGATTATTAATTGCTGGCTTAATGAAAGCTTGGGTGCCAAGTAAAGTATTAAGTAAACATTTAGGCCAAGGAAAGTCGTCTATTATAAAGGCTGCACTTATAGGTGCTCCACTACCTTTATGTTCTTGCGGGGTTATTCCTGTTGCAACAGAACTTAGACGAAGTGGCGCTTCAGCTTCAGCAACATCTTCTTTTTTAGTGGCAACCCCTGAAACTGGCATTGATTCAGTTTCGGTATCGTATGCTTTATTAGGTCCTGTTTTTGCTATTTATCGTCCTATTGCAGCAATCATGTCTGCCATCATTACTGGATTATTGGTAGCAACCATTAAAGAGGAAGATATCAAATCACCTCATGATCATAACACTAGCGAAAAAACGAGCTGTTGTGATAGTAAACTCGCAGTTAAAATAGAAGAAGTACCTAAGAGCTCTTCGTCATGCTGTGCAAGTAAAAAAGTATCTGCCATCAAACCTGAAAACACATTTTTAAGTAAAACTAAAGAAGGGGTTTATTATGCCTCAACCAAACTTATCGATGATATTATAATCTGGCTCTTTGTTGGTCTTTTATTTGCTTCCCTTATACGCACTTTTTTACCTGAGGAGTTTCTATTAAGTTATGGTAGCGGCCTGTCCGCTATGCTGTTAATGATAATAATATCCATTCCTATGTATATTTGTGCAACTGCATCAACACCTATTGCCGCGGGATTTATTCTGGCTGGATTATCGCCCGGTACCGCATTAGTATTTATGATGGCTGGGCCTGCAACAAATATTTCGACCTTAGGTGTTATTCGAAATGAGATGGGTAGTGCAGTATTAATTAGATACTTACTTGGCGTTTCACTTTGCGCCCTTGGCTTTGCGTTGTTACTTGATTTTGGCTTAAGTTTTTATGACATTAATATTAGTGAGCAAATGCAGCATAGTCATGAACTTTTACCTAAATGGTTTGGATTAGGCTGTACTGGCTTGATTACGTTTCTATCAATTAAACCTTTAAGACAGGTGTTGATAAAATAACCTTAGCTTTCTTTAATTTTAAGTCAATAGTTTGCGCTAATCGCATGGCGTTGAAGATTTTATCTGATAGAATCAATATTTTGATACGTATTTTCAGTTGCTTTAGGGGTTTTTAGTGAATTTTTTGGTTATAGGTTCAAGTTTAGCATTTTTGCTTTATATACTTGCTACGTTAGCAATAGTTACACGATTATTTCATCCTAAAGGACCTAATATCACCTTAGTTTTGAGTTTAGCTACGGCTGCTATCATCGTGCATGCTTTTAATGACGCGTTATTATTCTTTTCTCAAGACGTTATTAATTTTAATTTACCCAATGTAATTTCATTAGTGAGTTTAATCATAACGGTAGTTGTTACATTAGTCGCCTTGAAGTTTAAAGTCAGTTTATTACTACCCGTGGTTTATGGTTTTACTGGTTTGTGGCAATTAGTTATTATCTTTCTTCCTCCAATTGATTCAATTCCTTTAGTCGTTGAAAAAGTAATTTTACTCAGTCATATCAGTCTCGCTTTAATAGCGTATTGTGTTTTGATTATTGCAACTTTATTTGCTTTTCAAGTGACCTATATCAACGTAAAACTAAAAAGTAAAAACTTAACGGCTGTAGCTCATTTACCGCCTCTGATGCAGGTTGAGAAGCAACTATTTAGTATATTAACCATAGGCACCGCGATTTTGTTTGTCAGTCAATTTATTGGCATTGCTTTTTTAGAGGGTTTTCTAGCGAAAGAGAATGCGCATAAAACCGTATTATCATTAGTCTCTTTTTCGCTTTACTGCCTAATTCTTTGGGGACATTTTGTAAAAGGTTGGCGTGGTCAAAAAGTGTTAGTGCTTATGATTAGTGCCAGTGGTTTACTTACTCTTGCCTACTTTGGTAGCCGATTCGTTAAAGAATTTATTTTATAAATAGCGACTATTCACTCTGATTTTATCGTAGTAACACTGCTACTATAAACGAGCAGTATTACTTAATTATTTTAACTACATAACAGGAAAACCCTTTTTGGACAGTATAACCACACAGATGCTTTTTACTATTCTTGGTATCTTAATACTTATCTCTGCCTATTTCTCAGGTTCTGAAACCGGCATGATGTCATTAAATAGATATCGATTACGCCACCTCGAAAAACAAAAACACAGAGGTGCTAAACGGGTTAGTAAATTACTTGCTCGACCGGACCGTCTTATTGGTTTGATTCTTATTGGTAATAACCTCGTTAATGTCTTTGCATCATTAGTTGCCGGTGTTATTTTTAATAGATATTTTGGCGATGCTGGGATTTTATATGCAGGTTTAGCCCTAACCTTAGTGATCTTAATTTTTGCAGAAGTCACGCCAAAAACCTTAGCGGCACTCTACCCTGAGCAAGTAGCTTTCCCTAGTTCAATAATTTTAAGCTTATTGCTTAAAATCCTTTTCCCACTTGTAGTTGTCGTAAACTGGATAACTAACGGTATTTTAAAGATTTTTGGCGTAAGCTCAGTTCAAAGAGAGCAACATAGCCTTAGTAGTGAAGAATTAAGGACAGTGGTGAATGAATCAGGCGCTTTATTACATCAACGCGATCAAGATATGCTGGTCAGTATTTTAGACTTAGAAAAGGTCTCAGTTGAAGACATCATGATCCCTCGTAATGACTTAGTAGGAATAGATGTTAATGATGATTGGAAAAAAATTCAGAAACAACTTACCCAAGCTAATCACACACGGGTACTACTGTATCGTGACAGTATCGATGATGTTGTTGGCTATATTCATGCTCGTGATGCTTTAAAACTTGTATCAAAAAATCAGTTTACCAAGGCAACGTTACTCAGAGCAGTACGTGAATTATATTTTATTCCCGAAGGGACACCATTAAATATTCAGTTATTAAAATTTCAACATGCTAAAGAGCGCTTAGGTTTAGTTGTTGATGAATATGGCGATATCCAAGGTTTAGTAACACTAGAAGATATTCTTGAAGAGATTGTTGGTGACTTTACTACCACCATGACGCCAACAACCAGTGATGAAGTCACATTACAGCCTGATGGTAGCTATTTAGTAGATGGTAGTGCGAGTATTCGTGATATTAATAAAGAGATGTCGTGGCAGTTGCCCACAGATGGCCCTAAAACCCTTAACGGCTTGATTCTTGAGTACTTGGAGGAAATACCACAAAGTAATATTAGTTTACGTATTTCTGGTTACCCTGTCGAAATCATTGACGTTGCAGGTAATAAGATAAAAACAGTTAGGGTTATGCCAGAACACTTTATCGATGAAAATTCAGACGAAGAGTAATTTGGGCAATATAATACAATACAATACAATACATATAATAAGTTAACCACAAAGTTATCCACAGAGTCAGGTTTTGGAACACCCTCATTCAGCTTTCCACAATTTCTGTGGATAACAATAGCCAACCCTATCAGCAGCAGCATTTTGCTATTTCAACATTTATTTAGTAAAAAACGATACTTTATTTTCAGCTTATTTTCTGAAAGTACTATCTATTCTTGTAACAGTTATCGCAGCTAGGCTTAGCGTTTTTTTATTGTAAAAAGAACATATTGGCAAGCATTATGCTTTTGCATCATTATTAAACACAGAAGTTAACTGGTTAAATACTGCCAACCATGTTTTCATCGATTAGCCAAAAAACAGACGCCACAACCAACCATGATCAAGAGCTTTCTCGCAACTTTTTAGCTGACTACTGTAACGTCTTGCGCGATTATCTACTTTCCTCGACACTTTAACTAACCATGCTTTTTTCTTATAACTTTTATGCTTAAAGCCCCCCCAACCCTCATGATAATTTAGGTATTGGTTATAGGCATCCCACTTTGAGACACCATTAACTTTTTGAGTTTTAAAAATAAACCAACCCATAAAGTCTATCGCATCTTCAAAATCATCACGATCAGCACCTGAATTACCTGTTTCCCTTACATAGTCTTTCCAGGTCATGGTTTTAGCCTGAGCGTAGCCATAAGCACTACTTACTCTACCCCAAGGAATAAAACCAAGTAGGTAATCCCTTGGTGGAATAGCATCATGACGAAAAGAGCTTTCTTGATACATCATACTCATAGGAACATGAATGGGTACGCCCCAACGCTCACGAACTTCTTTAGCAGCAAAATACCAATCACGATGCTCACGAAATATTTCACATATATTCTCAGGATTTTTTGGTGGTGGGGTTGCACAACTTGCAAGTAATATTACACTTACAGCTGTTAACAATATAGTTTTACATAAAGGCATAAAAAATAACGGTTATTATAATTTGTTATTTATAATGACAGAATCCATTAACTAATACAGTTTTTGCTGAAAATTATTAATTTAAATATTTAAATTAATAATTTTTAACTGAAGTGAAGTAAACAGTAGCACTCTTATTTAATAGTTATGTTATTCCACTCTTATTAATAATGTCCCATATTTTACTCAATTTAATAATAGATATTATTAAATTGAACTAAAAAATAAAGTAATACTCTTACTTAATAGTTATGTTATTCCCTTAGTGTTTCATGTTTTATGCGCCCTCTAAATTTAGTTGGGCGTTTTTTTTGTCTAAAAT
>CAJWZC010000104.1 GCA_913049915.1 uncultured Colwellia sp. | reverse complement strand
TTTGATGAGGGATATCATGATCCTCATCATTGTATAAATCAAGCACCTTCATTGATCATGGGTATATTACTGTATTGAGTCATGACTTAAATATTTTATGCTAGATATATATTGCTGTGTTTTTCGATATTTTAATATAGGTGACTTTATAAAAATAGCCAGTGCAAGCATCAAGGCTTTTAGTTAGAATATGTTTTTAATTTTTACTTGCACCGTCATGTCATATCAATATCACGATTTAATCCGTATTTTTAATCATAGTTTTAGTACCAGCATGAATACTCAGTTGGTAAAAGGTAGTGATGAACCTTTATATGCCCCAAGTAGTGAAACGTGTGAATATCATCGTATTATTTTTGCGCATGGTTTTTTTGCTAGTGCTTTACATGAAGTAGCACACTGGTGCCTGGCTGGGGCTTCGCGACGTTTATTAGAAGATTTTGGTTATTGGTACATCCCAGATGGTCGTGATCAAGTGCAGCAGATTAAATTTGAACAAGTAGAAATTAAACCACAAGCAATCGAGTGGGCACTATGTGTTGCGGTTGGGAAAGAATTTGAAGTCTCGGTAGATAACTTATCTGGTACAGGTCATACATGCCGTACTCTATTTAGACAGGCTGTTTATCAGCAAGTAGAAATCTACTTAAGCACTGGCTTTCCCCGTGATGCACAAGTATTTATTGTAGCGCTGGCTGATTTTTATCAAACGCCCTTACCATTGAACCGTATGCACTTTAGGTTATAGCAATAAACAAAGGTAAATAATGAAAAAATTTAAACTTGGTTTTATCATCAATCCTATTGCTGGTATAGGCGGCAGTGTTGCACTCAAAGGTAGTGATGGAATGGTAATGCATGCATTGGCTTTAGGCGCTAAGCCACAAGCTAATAGTAGGGCAAAATTAACGCTTGAAGTATTGTTACCTTACCAAGATAAAATTATTATTTATACAGCTAATGCACTTATGGGAGAGCAATGTGCCCGTGAACTTGGTTTTGAGGTAGAAGTACTTTATCACGCAAAAAATAAGCATACCCAAAGTAATGACAGTCAATTAGCGGCAGAAGCCTTATTAGAAAATGGCGTAGATATTATTCTATTTGCTGGCGGTGATGGTACTGCTAGAGATATTGCTAATGTGGTTGCTAGTGATGGTGATTATCAACCAGTGCCTGTGTTAGGTATACCAGCAGGCTGTAAGATTCATTCTGGCGTTTATGCTATTACACCAAAAGCTGCAGGTCGTATTATTGAATTGATGGTAACCAATGAGTTAGTGACCTTAACTACGGGTGATGTAATGGATATAGACGAAAGCTTATTTAGGCAAGGAATAGTCAAAGCAAAGCGTTATAGCGAAATGAAAATACCGAGTGAACTACGTTATGTGCAAGCTGTTAAATCAGGTGGTAAAGAAAGTGATGAACTGGTGCTGCAAGATATCGCGGCCAATGTTATCGAAGAAATGAACGACTATGATGATAGACAGTTTATTATTGGCTCTGGCTCTACGACCGCATTTTTAATGAGTGAGTTAGCGTTAGGTAATACATTACTTGGTGTCGATATTGTCAGCGATCAATCATTAATAGCTGCAGATGTTACCGAAGCTGAACTCTTCAAGGCAATAATTGATTATCATGGTGTCAGTAAGCTTGTTATTACCTTAATTGGTGGGCAAGGGCATGTATTTGGTCGTGGTAATCAGCAATTAAGCCCTCGTGTTATTCGCACTATTTTATCGCAGCCAGGAGGTTGTAAAAATATTACTATTTTAGCTACGAAGGCTAAATTAGAAGCTTTAGTAAATAAACCATTGATTAGTGACACCGGCGATAGCGATCTAGATCAACAGCTTTCTGGCTTTATGCCAATAACAACTGGATATAAAGACCAAGTGCTTTATCCACTTGCTAGCCCTCAATAATATCAATTCTTAGATTAACTTTTAACTTAACTTTTCAAGTGATATATATGCCATCAAACTCAAGCAAGTCGACCCTTTCAAACAAGCAGCTGACTACTGTGGCTGATTTTTATCAATATCTAGATGGCTTATTTGAGCTAGATGATACTGACAGTGATACTTTATTCGCTAGTGGTTACATGCGCGGATTTCTTTCTTTGGTTGCTACTGAGTTTGGTGATGAGAATCAGCTTGTTTCTGCTGATTTGATTAAAGCCGTTACTCAAAAGGCCATGCAAGCTAAAGCTGAATTATCACCACAAGATTACGCTATAGTCTCTAACTTTTGGTTGGAAATCCAGAGTAATTTTGTGCTTTAACCATAGAGTAATAGTTGAGGTTGTTTGCCTGTGTAAATAAAGTAGAGCCTAATAGTGTTTTTAACTTTACTTGAGGAATATACTCTTTTTAATAATTATTTACTCAATAAATCAGTTTTGGTCAGGAGTCTTTCTTTTAATAATATCTCTAATAATGAAACGGTTCGGACTTAAGTTAAATATCATTTGACTGTCTATCGGATAAGGAGTGTTGCATAATTCAGCGGTTAATATATCGGCAGCTAAAGGCGCTGAACACAAACCTCTGGCACCCAGTCCTAACAATACATATAGATTATCTATACACGGTGGCGCTTCACTATATTTCCAATTTTTATCTTTGCCTAAATGAGCGTAAGTTTGAATATGTTCATTAATTTTGGGTACTGCCCCTACCAGAGGTAAGTGGTCTTGTGACATGCAACGCAGTCTCGCTTTACTCGAGGAAATATCTTTTTCTTGCCAACCAATAGTTGACGATAACCCAGGCAAGCACTTATCCAACATGGTTAAGTTGTAGTGGTCATCCGCTTTGTCAGTTTTTAAATTAGTATCATTTTTTTGAAATGTAGCGCCTATGCAATGAATGCCTTTATTTTCAGGCGTTAAATAACCTTTATGGCAAATAACGGTAGATAGTTTATTTATTTTTTTATTACTTGTCATACTTGTTATTTGGCCACGAGTCGCGGTAAGTGGTAGCGGTTTTAGTTGTTCAATTTCAATCGCATCAGCACCACCACATATGACCAATACAGTCGCGTCAAACTCACCTTGGTTAGTATATAAGCGCCATGATTTACTGTATTCACTTAAGCTTCGGTTAGTCTTAGTGCTAGTATTAGTAACCTGCTGTACTTTAGTAATGTGAGTATCGGTTAGTATGGTTAAGCGGTTAGTCGCTTGCGCGGCTTTGAAAATATCTTTTACTAACTCTTGCGGCGATATCCAGCCTGCATTGGGCATGAAAAGACCACCGTAAGGTAAGTCAATATTTGCATGGTCGCTGGCTTGCTTAGCATTTACCCCATGGATAAGGTCTTTAGGCCAGGTATTAAGCTCTTCAAATGCTTGTTGTCTATTATCTAATGCTTCTTTGTAAGATACTTCTAATAAACCACACCACTGATGTGCAAATGAGAAACCTTGCTCTGCAATCTCAGTATATAAAGCTTTAGCACGCCAAAAGGCTTGCTGGTAAAAAGAACTTATATCATCTTTTTGCTGGTGCAATAAAGGATATAAAGCGCCAATAGCATTGCTCGAACCGCCCTGAGCAACTGAGCTATCCTTACAATATAGGGTAACGTCTATTCCTTGCTTAGTTAATGCATAAGCGGCACAAGCTGAAGCGATGCCGCCACCAAGAATACTAACATGTTGGGGTTTTATGACAGCGGGTCTTAAACGGTAGCCTTTAGTTGTTAGCGGGTTACTTTGCATTACCGCAAAAACAAACTTAGTTTTTTTATCTTGTGTTGATCGCTGTTCAAGTCGAAAGCCAATATCGCGCAACTGCTTTTTAACAATGTTAGCAGGGATAAATGTGGTCAGTGTGGCTTGTTCTTTTGAAAGCCTATTAATTTGAAAGAATAAATCTTTGTTGCACTGATCAGGGTGGAGGTTAGGGCTAGTTTTAGGATTTAATTTAGGATCTAGTTCAGAATTATGCTCCGACGAAAGCCTGTTTAAATACCAAGTATCCACTAAGTCATTTTTCGAACTTCGCAGTGAAGATAAGCCTTTAACAGCATCATCAAATAGTAGCGTTAAACGTACCTGATCATTTAAGAATGTTGCTTGAAACTCTGGACCAAACTGCTCAACAGAGCATTGGGGATAACTATTAGTCAGTGTTAGGGCTAATTCTTGTAGTTGCGGCAATAACGACAAAGATTTAACTAGTTGCTCTTTTGAACGCGGGTACTGCTCAACACTGATGAAATGTAATGGCGCTAGCTGAGTAGGAGAGGCTTGTTGTGCATTTTGGTAAGCCTGTAAGGTTAATAAAAAATTTAAGCCTGTTCCAAAAGCTGTTTCAACCACAGTAAATGTTTGCTTGGCCTCTTGTAAACGGTATTTTATTTGATTATTGTGAATAAAAACTAAATCATGTTGCTGATAGCTTGACTCGCTATCCAAATATGTTTCATCAAAACGCGGGCAAGCAGGAATATGCTCCTCTTGGTTGGCTAATTTACTGCTATTATCTGTTTTATCTAGTTTTTTCATGAAATAATCTTTAAGTAGAATGACAGTGTTGGTGAATTATTTTGATAGTTTACCTCAGTTATTTTACCCGAAATATTGATTTTGATCAGAAAATAACGATAGATTAATAAAATGTCATAGATATATAGGAATGGATATCATATTATAGTGTACAAGTGTACGCTGGTTTTCGTTGTGATAAGCAACAAGTAATACCAGTTCAATGGCTATTACCTGTATAATAGCGCAAAATTTTTCAATTATAGATGGTTATTTAAATGAAACGTGTCGTAATAACAGGCTTAGGTATAGTCTCAAGTATTGGTAACAATGCTGATGAAGTATTAGCCTCATTAAAAACTGGTAAGTCGGGTATTTCTCATTCAGAAAGTTTTGCAGAGCAAGGTCTACGTAGTCAAGTTTGGGGTAAGCCTGAGATTGAAACTAAAGATTTTATTGACCGTAAAGCCATCCGCTTCATGGGTGATGCTGCAGGTTATGCTTATATTGCAATGGATCAAGCTATCAAAGATGCAAAATTAACTGAAGATCAAGTCTCAAATTTCCGTACTGGTATTGTTGCTGGATCGGGTGGCGCATCATCTGAAAACATCGTTACTTCAACAGATACCCTGCGTAACCGTGGTATTCGCCGCGTTGGTCCTTATGCAGTACCAAAAACTATGGGTAGTACAGTGTCTGCTTGTTTAGCAACGCCTTTTAAAATTAAAGGTGTCAACTACTCAATTAGTTCAGCGTGTGCAACAAGTGCTCATTGTATTGGTAATGCGATGGAGCTGATTCAATTAGGCAAACAAGATATCGTTTTTGCTGGTGGTGGTGAGGAAGTTCATTGGTCACTTGCTATGATGTTTGATGGTATGGGTGCTTTATCAGCAGGTCGCAATGATACGCCTGAATTAGCTTCACGCACTTATGATGCAGACCGAGACGGTTTTGTTATTTCTGGCGGTGGCGGTATGGTTGTTGTTGAAGAATTAGAACATGCCCTTGCACGTGGAGCACATATTTACGCTGAACTTGTTGGCTATGGTGCAACGTCTGATGGTTATGACATGGTAGCCCCGAGTGGCGAAGGCGCAGTTCGTTGTATGCAACAAGCTATGCAAGGTGTTGAAGGTAAGGTTGATTACTTAAATACTCACGGAACTTCTACACCGGTTGGTGATGTTAAAGAACTAGGCGCAATTCAAGAATTATTTGGTGATGATTCACCTGCAATTAGTGCGACTAAAGCAATGACAGGTCATGCCTTGGGTGCTGCGGGCGTTCACGAAGCTATTTACTCAATCTTAATGATGGAAAACAGTTTTGTTGCTCCTTCAATTAATATTGATAATTTAGATGAGCAAGCACAAGGCTTAGATATCGTTACTGAAAAACGTGATGTTGAGCTAAACCTTATTATGTCTAATAGCTTTGGTTTTGGCGGTACTAATGCCACATTGGTAATGCAAAAATATAAATAAGCTGATACTTTTAAAGAGATGTTCTCAATTGAGGTACATTATTCTGAATAACAAATAAAACCACGTTAAATTAAACTTTAGCGTGGTTTTTTTGTAATTAAGGTTTGATAAATTTATATCACAAATACAGGTAAAATAAGCGTATAATTGAGCACCTTGATGCCTGTAGTTAAACTTTAAAAATAATGAAAATATATTTTGATGAAAACATGCCATTTGCCACAGAGTTTTTTACTGAACTAAGTTACTTTAATGACGGTATTATTGGTAAAAAAGGGGAATTAGTTCCTTTTTCTGGGCGAACGCTTACCGCAGAACAAGTTGCCGATGCTGATGTACTTTTAGTTCGTTCAATTACTCAAGTTAATGAACAGCTACTTCATCTTAATGATAAAATTTCTTTTGTTGGCAGTGCTACTATTGGTACCGATCATATTGATTTAAGTTATCTCGCTAAACGAAATATTAGTTTCCATTCTGCTCCTGGTTGTAATGCGATTTCAGTGGCTGAATATGTATTAAGTGCGTTAGTAGTTTTAGCTGAGCGCTATTTACTTAATTTATCCTCTCTCACTGTCGGGATTGTTGGTGGCGGTAATACCGGTACTCGATTAAGTGAGAAACTATCTGCGTTGGGTATTGAGCATAAAATCTGTGATCCGCTGCTGGAAATACAACAAACACAGCAGCAAGCAGAAGATAAAAGTTGTAAGCCATCTGATAAAAGAAATTATGTATCACTGAGCGATATATTAGCGTGTGACGTTATTTCTTTGCATGTACCTAAAGTTGTTGGTGGCGATTATGCAACAGACAAATTAATAAATGCAAATAATCTAGCCTTGTTACGCGAAGATCAAATATTGATTAGTGCTTGTCGTGGTGATGTTATTGATAACCATGCTTTACTCGCACTTAAAGCGTCTGGTCATGCTCTAAAAGTTGTACTTGATGTTTGGCAAGGCGAACCTGAAGTACTTGAAGCCTTAATTCCCTATACAGAAATAGCTACGGCACACATTGCGGGTTATAGCTTAGAAGGAAAAGCTCGTGGCAGTGAAATGCTCTATCAGGCATTATGTCAACAATTAGAAATCATGCCTAAATATCAGCTAAAAAACTTTTTACCATCGGCAAGTATCCCCAGAGTTGAAATTAATCAAGATTTTAGTCAAATACTACTAAGCCAGTTAGTTAAAATGGTTTACGATGTCAGGCGAGACGATGCAATATTTCGTCAGCAATTATTTGTACAAGGTTTTGACAGTTTGCGGAAAAATTATCCCGTTCGCAGAGAGTTTTCCGCTGTTACTGTTACCTTGTCATCAAAGACCCTAAGTGATGTGCCACATCGTTTAGGTTTTAATAAAACGTTCAACTAGAAGAGAGAGGATCATGGCACAGAAATTTGATGTTTGCATACTTGGCGCAACTGGATTAGTTGGCAAAACAATTATGGAAATCTTAGAAGAAAGAGATTTCCCAATTAATAAACTCTACCCATTAGCAAGCGCTCGCTCTGCTGGTGAAATTATTGAGTTTAGAGGCGAAAGCATTGAAGTACTTGATGCTGATAAATTTGATTGGAGCCTAGCACAAATTGGTTTCTTTTCTGCAGGTGGCGCAACTTCTGCTAAGTTCGCTCCTCTAGCTGGTGATGCAGGTTGTATCGTTATCGATAATACCTCTGAATTTCGTTATGAAGATGATATCCCTCTTATTGTGCCAGAAGTAAATCCTGAAGCGCTAGGTGAGTATCGTAACCGTAATATTATTGCTAACCCTAACTGTTCAACCATCCAAATGTTAGTGGCGTTAAAACCTATTTATGATGCCGTAGGTATCAGTCGTGTGAACGTTTGTACTTACCAATCAGTTTCTGGCGGTGGTAAAGAAGCGATGGATGAATTAGCGAAGCAAACAGCTGATTTATTAAGTGGTAAGCCAGTAGAAAGTAAAAACTTTTCGCGTCAAATTGCTTTTAACGTTATCCCACAAATAGATGTTTTCTTAGAGAATGGTTATACCAAAGAAGAAATGAAAATGGTTTGGGAAACTAAGAAAATTTTAGGTGATGATAACGTACTTGTTAACCCAACAGCAGTGCGTGTTCCGGTATTCTTTGGTCATGGTGAGTCCTTACACATTGAAACAAATTCACCTATTTCAGCTGAAGCCGTTAAAGACTTATTAGAGCAAGCTCCAGGTATTGTTGTTTGTCGTAATGATGAAGACTTTCCTACTCAAATAGGTGATGCTAGCGGTAAAGATGATACGTATGTTGGCCGTATTCGTGAAGATATTAGCCACCATAGCGGTATTAATATGTGGATTGTTGCTGATAATGTTCGCAAGGGCGCGGCAACAAATAGTGTTCAAATCGCAGAATTATTGGTAAAAGATCATTTAAGCTAACTTTTTTTACATTAACTGCAATTAAAAGTTGGTAAACAAAAACTCGTCGCTAACGGTAGCAATACCATTAGCGACGAGTTTTTTAGCTTTATCAACTCACATTGTTGTTATGTCTTCATGCTTTAACTCGCTTGTTACTTCAGCGATACTCGAAAAAATAGAACAAAGTAAATACTTTCCACATAAGACGAACCCCTAGAACAGAGTATTGATTTCCCTCATAGTTACAAAAATAGAAGACTTATCGAAAGAATTTGCTATTATCTTGTTAGTTAATGCTTTTTTGGAATAAACATTGCAACTCATTTTTAAGATCAGCTTTATCTCTTAGTTAGATAGAGCAATACGGTATTTTTTTGGCGCCATAAATATGATGACGCCATAACTTAAATTAGTTTAATTAGGACATCTCTATGCAACATTTATTGCGCCTGTGCCTATGGCAGGCGATTATTATTGGCATACTCACAGCTCACTTGCCTGTTAGTGCTGAAGAAGACCGCGGTATTCGTATGCGTGGACCTAAAAGTACTGATGTTTTTCCTTATGATCGGTATGGCCCAATTATCTCTAAAGATACTTTATGGAATATTGCCACGCGAATTCGTCCCGATACTCGTTTGACTGTTTATCAAGTGATGCAGGCGTTATATCAAGAAAATCCTGGAGCTTTTGTAGATAGCAACATTAACCATTTAGTTGAAGGGCAATATTTAAAGATCCCATCATTTAATAATATGATGGCAATAAATACTAATAGTGCGAAAATAAAATCTGACAACGATAGTAAATCTTGGCAACTATCACAGCCTAAAGTAAGAAAAAAACAGATAGTTACAGAGCCTACCGTTAAGAAAAAAGATTTAGAGACAGTAAAAACTGAAATTAATGACCAACTGCAGAAAATTGATGGTCAGCAGCAAAAACGATTAGAGAATATTCAGAATGATATCTCTGATTCAATAGATGGTTTACAAGCTATTTTAAAAGAAAATAATGATTTACGTCAGCGTCTTACTTCTTTTGATAACAAGCTTGGAGTCATGCAAGATGAAGTAGCAAAAGGTAAAGAGATAAAGTTGCAGATGGACGATATGATTCAACTCCAGCAAGCCCTTTTAGCAAAAGCTGAAGCTAGAGAAAAAGAACTTTTATTAGCTAAACAACTAGCCGAACTTGCAGAGCAAGATATCACCTCAAGCTTGTGGTTCAAAATTGTCATGGGCTCTGTGCCGGCTATTTTAATATTAGGTCTATTATTCTTTTTGTTTAATCGTCGAAAACAAGCTTCAGATGAGGTTTTCTTTAACGAATTAGAAAGTAAAAAGCAAGCGCCTCAAGCTGAAAAGGAAAGCGTTGCTGAAGAATTATTATTAGATGATGAGTTGTCATTAGACGATGATCTTGATTTATCTCTAGACGATGAATTGAACTTAGACGATGAACTTGATTTATCTCTTGATGATGAATTGAGCTTAGACGATGAATTAGATCTATCACTTGATGATGAATTGAATTTAGACGATGATCTTTCTATCGACTTAATTGATGATGATGACAGTTTAGATGATCTTGAAGATATATTATTAGATGATGATAATGACGTTCTTGATGGTGGAGAGTTAGATCAGGGAGATTTAGATTCATTGTTATCGGGCTTAGATGATGGGCTAGATAGTTTTGAAGAACCTAAAAGTGAGGAGCTCGATGGCGGAGAGTTAAACCAAGATGATTTAAATGATCTGCTAGGTGGTTTAGGCGATCTTGATGATGAAGACCTAGCGGTTAAAGAACAAGCTGAAGAAAAAGTTGAAGCAGCAGAGGTAACAGACCCAGATGATATTGATGCGTTACTTGACTCGGTAAATAACTCGGTAAATGATTCTGTAGCAAGCCCAGCTCCAGCGGTAACAGATCCAGATGATATTGATGCGTTACTTGACTCGGTAAATAACTCTATAAATGATTCTGTAGCAAGTGCGGCTCCAGCGGTTGAAGAAAAAGTTGAAGCAGCAGAGATAACAGACCCAGATGATATTGATGCGTTACTTGATTCGGTAAATAACTCGGCAAATGATTCTGTAGCAACTGCTGCTCCAGCGGTTGAAGAAAAAGTTGAAGCAGTAGAGATAACAGACCCAGATGATATTGATGCGTTACTCGACTCGGTAAATAACTCAGCAAATGATTCTATAGCAAGCTCAGCTCCAGCGGTTG
>CAJWZC010000103.1 GCA_913049915.1 uncultured Colwellia sp. | reverse complement strand
GGCAGAGCCTTTGTAATGTGGTTATTCCACATAAAAAGGCGATAACGCTGTAAAATAGCTAACAAATGCTATCCGAACGATTCGTCTAAAAGCGTTTTACTCTCTGTTGAGTAATATTTGCTTAGAGTGACTAGGCTACATAGTACCCGCCGCGATTAAAGCGCTTTTATCTCGAACAAAATTTAATCGTAAAAGATCAATAGAGTCTAATATCTATGTTAGTTTAGGCTTTTTAATATTTAAACTTTGAAACCGTTAGATAAAAGATAAAATATTAAAAATTATGCTAACCAGTGTAAAAGGCAGTCTAAACCTTGCACGTTGATACTACTGTCAGCTTGGGCTAATACAATAGGTTTAGCATGAAAAGCAACGCCAAAACTTGCCGCTGCCATCATAACTAAATCATTAGCGCCATCACCCATAGCAACGGTTTGATTTGTCGGTATTTTATACTTTTTACTTAAAATAGCTAATGAGTCAGCTTTAACTTGCGCATCAACCACATCACCTAATACCTTACCGGTAAGTTTGCCATTTATAATTTCAAGAGTGTTAGCAAACGCGGCATCTAAGTTCAAGGTTTCTTTTAGGTGGTCGGCAAAATAGGTAAAGCCACCTGAAGCAATAGCAATACGCCAGTTATGCTTTTTAAGCTCTGTAATAAGTGGTTTTAATCCTGGCATTAATGGGATGTCTTTTGCTACATCACTCAATATGGTTGTTGGAGAGTCAGCTAATGTCGCCACGCGCTGATGCAAGCTTTGCGCAAAATCGAGTTCGCCTAACATAGCACGTTCCGTTACTTCTGCCACTTCGTCACCAACACCAGCAAGCTTGGCTATTTCATCAATACACTCTATTTCTATGGTGGTTGAATCCATATCCATGACTAATAAACCAGGTTCACTTAATGTGGGGACTTGCTTTAATAATGCTGCTTCAATGTTATTAGCTAGAGCAAAGTCGGCCAGAGCTTTACGCGCTTGCATAAAGTCGCTGCAGTTCACTTGAAAGCGACAACTTGTTTGATTATTACGGTGATTAATCGTAGTCAATACCGTTATTTTAAGCTGTGCATGAATTTGTAATGCTAACAGTAGTGTAAGAGGCAGTTGTTGAAATACGACTAGTTCTATTTGCTCTGTTGTAGTCGGCTTAGGCAAATCACTGTCACCTAAGGTAAGTCCTTGCTCAGACAGGCTAAAGACGATGGGTAATTGCTCATCTTTTAAATTTTTGGTTAAATACTGTTCAAGCGATAGGGGTAATATATTGGCGATAAAAGACACGTTAACTCTCTTGGGTATTGGTCTATATTCAAGCTACATAAATATGCATGATACAGATGGAATTAATAACACTTTAGGCAAGGTATTGATTGTAGAGAATAGTCTTTCTCTTGTTAAAATCAATAATGTTGCATAAAGCGTTTCTAAACCAGCCATGTCGTTACGTCTGAGAAAATGATGCTATTCGTTATCTCTTTTTTTAAGGGATTAATCCTTAATAAAAGAGATACCTTGATCATGATTCGTTAACGCGACCTGAAACATGTTTCTTCAAGTAGCTTGAGTATTTTCTAAAAATAATAAACTTCACATCAGTTAATAATCTAACTATAGTGACACTATTCATGCGCTAAAGTAGTCATCAGTGTTCTTATGAAGCAAACCGAACAGTCTTTATACCCTAAATTATCGTCGATTTATAATAAAATCCTGCAATTAGCTAGTGCAATTTTGCTTATCATATTACTGATGAGTATCTTGCAGTCTATAGGTGGGAGAAATGCCGATAACTTAACCGAGCACTTTAACTATATTGCTAAGCAGCAAACTCAACAGGCCATTGCAGGTATTGCCGTTATTCTTGAGCAATCTTACGAAAGTAAAGTCGACCAAAGTACATTTTTACAGCGCTATTTAGATGGTCTGACAAAAGTTAACTTTGTTAAGCAAGCGCATTTATATGATGCATCAGGTTTGCTATTAATATCGAGTGTCTCTGTCGGAAAAGATAAGCAGGGTAATGAATTTAGTGCCTCTAAAGCCAAAAGTATTAATGACCTATACGGTATATCCCCACATCAACGTAATTTAACAGATACCTTAACCCCTTTCGTGAAAGAGATTCGATATACAGACTCAAGCAGTTATAAACTTCACGGTTATCTACGTTTTACTATCGAGCAGTCTTATTTAACTGATATTTTAGCCCAAGCGGACGAAGAACAGCAGTCTTTACAGCGTTTGATGCTGTTATTAGCTGGTGTTGTTGGCTTTTTACTTACCCGCGGTTTAAATCGCTTTAGTAGACGAGGCTATCGTTTAAGCCAAAAAATTAAAAAATTAAAAAACTAAAAAACTATAAGTGATTCAGTTTACTTACTGTATTTAAGTGAAAAATACCTGCTCGATATTACGTTCAAGTTGATGTGCTATCTTGTCAGGTTTTTCAGGGTGTATTGTCGCTAATACTTCAAAAATTTTTATCAGGTTTATTGGCGAATTAGCAAGCGAGTGAAGCGTCATCCTATTTTTCGCAGGTTCTTTATTCAGGTTCGTAGTTAGAATTTCCTTACCTGTCACCTCTTTACTCAGTGGCATTGACGGCGCATCAGTTTCTAATACTAGACTACCTAAGGGCAGGCGCTTGATGGTATTGATGGTTTTTTTAGCACGTGAATAAGTGATAGTACTACCAACACCAAGTCTAAAGCCTAAATCTATATAACCTTTAGCTTGTTGGTAACTGCCAGTGAATCCATGAATTATGCCAGCTCTATTTAACTTATACCGCTTTAAAAAAGGCATTATCTTATCGTGCGATTGTCTGTGATGTACTATTACTGGTAAGTTTTGCTCTTTGGCTAGGTTGAGTTGAAAATCAAAAAAGTGTTGTTGATGATGCCAATTATCTGCTGACGTTTGTCCATGAGTCTCAGCATTTTTGGCAATAGTACCATCAAGGCCTATTTCGCCTATAGCAACAATGTCATTTCGTGATTTATTTACTATTTCGGATAATTGCTTTAAATGCGAGTCATCCAACCCTTTTAAAAACCACGGATGAATACCTAAGCAAGGGTAAACCTTTATAGGGTTATTATGGTGACGTTTGGCTAGACTGAGTACTTGATTAAAGTTATTAGGAGCAATGGAAGGAATAATAATACGGTTAATGGCAAGCTGATGGCATTGCGCTAATAAAATAGGTAGTTGCTCACTAAAGGCAATATCATCAAGATGGCAATGGCTATCGGTAAACTGCATCATTACCTCCTTTGATTATTTAATATTGAGCTTTAAATATAGACATTTACATCGAGCATGACGAAGATAGTTATGATGAAAAATATTCATATTAATCTAAATTTATAGCTAGTTAGCGTAAGTGAAAGAAAAAAGCACGAAGCTGATGGTAGTCAGTGAGTACTTTTGACGCATCAATTACGCTAAATAGGACTAAATTACATGCGATCCATTACTTCAATGCCTAAAATATCTAGACCCTGTTTTAATGTATCGGCAACAACTTTACATAAGGCTAAACGTGAGGCTTTAACTTCATCACTGATACCTTCTTTAAGAATAGGGCAAGCTTCATAAAAACTCATGTATAGGCTAGATAATTCATAAAGGTAGTTACATAACAAGTTCGGCGTACATTCGCTAATTACCGCATCAACGACATCCTCAAGTTGTAATAACTTTAATGCTAACGCTTTTTCTTGCGGCTCAATGATATTGATTGCAGCGTTATCTTTTACTGTACCAGCTTTAGAGAATATGCTTTGAATACGTGAGTAAGCGTATTGTAGGTAAGGTGCCGTAGCGCCTTCAAAGCTCAACATCGTTTTCCAGTTAAAAATATAATCACTGGTACGGTTTTTCGATAAATCGGCAAACTTAACCGCGCCAATACCTACTTTCTTTGAAATTCCAGCTAAATCAGCATCGGTAATTTCTGGGTTTTTCTCTTTGATTAATACCGCAGCACGTACGATAGATTCATCAAGTAATTCTGCTAACTTGATAGTACCACCAGTACGGGTTTTAAATGGCTTGCCATCATCGCCCATCATCATACCAAACGGACAATGTTGGTAAGCAACATTTTCTGGTAAGAAGCCAGCCTTGCGCGAAACAATTTCAACTTGTTTAAAGTGTAATGCTTGACGGGCATCAGTAAAAATAATGATGCGATCGGCAGCTAGCTTACCACTACGGTAGCGACAGGCAGATAAATCGGTAGTAGCATATAAGAAACCGCCCCCCGATTTTTGTACGATGAATACGGGTGCTTCACCATCTTTGTTAGCCATTTCATTAATGAAAACAACTTTAGCACCTTGACTCTCTTCGGCAATTTCTTTCGTCATCAATTCATCAATCACGGTAGATAAGTCATCGTTATAAGCACTTTCGCCCATAATATCAGAGCGTTTTAATGACACATTTAATTTAGCGTAAATGTCTTCACTATGGGTGATTGAAATATCAATAAATTGTTGCCATAACTTGGCGCAAGCTGCATCACCACTTTGTAGTTTAACTACATCAGCGCGGGCTCTATCGGCAAAACCTTCTTCGTTGTCAAAGCGTACTTTGGCCTCACGGTAAAAGTTTTCTAAATCGGCAAGGGCAGTTTCTGCCACTTCATCACTAGCCAGTTTATCGCTTAAGTGTGCTATTAACATACCAAACTGCGTACCCCAATCACCCATGTGGTTTTGACGAATAACTTTGTCGCCACGAAACTCTAGTGCGCGTACAACAGCATCACCAATAATGGTTGAACGTAAGTGACCAACATGCATTTCTTTGGCAAGGTTAGGCGCAGAATAATCAACCACTACCGTTTGTTGCTTATCATCAGCGCTAATATCTTCAGGGTCAACGTTACGTTGTGCTACGCCAATGAATTCATCTTTAGCCACTTTGTTTAGTTGTTCAGCTAACCAATTTTCATCTAAATGAATATTAATAAAACCAGGGCCAGCTAATTCAATTTTGCTCGCGATACCTGCTAAACCTAAGTGTTCAACCACCTTAGTTGCTAACTCACGTGGGTTAGTTTTTAGTTTTTTTGCTGCGCCCATAACACCATTGGCTTGATAGTCACCAAAATTTGGACGATTAGATAGGCTAACAGCAGGGTTGGTACCTTCAGGCAAGCCTGCAGCAACCATAGCTGCACTGACTCGTTTACTCAAAATATCTTTAATATTCATGTAATAGACTCTTTATCATTGTTATTTGACTTAAGGTATTATCAACCGTGCTCATTGACTAGCGTCAACTCCGCGCGTTTTCTTTTTCCTTGAACCAACTAACTGCGATAAAGAAGCTATTACGCAGTTAGTGAAATTTATTTTTATTCTTGATCTTAAATACTTATCAAAAATATATTAACCTACTCATGTTTGGTTAAGTAGATAGTGTTATAGCAATGTGCTTAATCATTTTTATAAAGGAGCTTAGTACACTAAGTGACAGCATAAAAATTATTAAGCAACGCTGCTAGAACGTTATATACGACACCAAATTAGTGTTCGCGTGTTGAGTGGAACTGAATATCCGGATTACGTTCTTGCGCTAGTGATAAATTAACCATAGTTGGTGCGATATAGGTTAAGTTATTACCGCCATCATATGCTAAGTAATCACCGGATTTCTTCTTAAATTGCTCTAACGTACGTTCATCATCACAAGTACACCAGCGCGCAGTCGCCACACTAATAGCTTCGTATATAGCATCAACTTTATATTCAGTTTTCAAACGTTGCACAACAACTTCAAACTGCAATACACCAACAGCACCAACAATCATATCGTTGTTAATGAATGGTCTAAATACTTGTACAGCCCCTTCTTCAGATAACTGGATCAAACCTTTCTGTAATTGCTTAGCTTTTAACGGATCACGAAGACGAATACGACGAAACATTTCTGGTGCGAAATTAGGAATACCACTAAACTTCATCATTTCACCTGAGGTAAAGGTATCACCAATTTGAATACTACCGTGGTTGTGTAAACCAATAATATCACCTGCAAAAGCTTCTTCAACGTTTGAGCGATCACCGGCCATAAAGGTTACCGCATCGGCGATTTTAACATCTTTACCAATACGTACTTGCTTCATCTTCATGCCTTTTTCATACTTGCCAGAGCAAATACGCATAAAGGCGATACGGTCACGATGTTTTGGATCCATATTTGCTTGGATTTTAAAAATAAAGCCTGAGAATTTTTCTTCTTCAGCGGTTACTACGCGTAAATCTGTTTTGCGAGGTAATGGCTTTGGTGCCCATTTAGTCAGACCATCAAGCATGTGATCTACACCAAAATTACCTAATGCAGTACCAAAAAATACTGGCGTTAATTCACCATTTAAGAATTCTTCTAAATTAAAATCATGAGAAGCGCCAGAAACAAGCTCTAATTCTTCACGTAAATCATCAGCATAGTTACCAATGATTTTATCAAGTTCAGGGTTGTTAAGACCTTTAATTACCCGTTTTTCTTGAATCATGTGACCTAAGCCAGATTGATACAAAGTAATTTCGTCATCAAGAATATGGTAAATGCCTTTAAATTCTTTACCCATGCCTATTGGCCAGGTAATGGCAGCACATTTTATTTTTAATACTTCTTCAACTTCATCCATGACTTCCATTGGGTCACGTACATCGCGATCCATTTTGTTCATGAAGGTAATAATAGGCGTATCACGAAGACGAGTAACTTCCATTAATTTAACCGTACGTGCTTCAACACCTTTGGCAACGTCAATGACCATCAAACATGAGTCAACAGCGGTAAGCGTACGGTAAGTATCTTCCGAGAAATCTTCATGACCAGGGGTATCAAGTAAGTTTACTAAACAGTCATTGTAAGGAAATTGCATTACCGAGGTAGTAATTGAGATACCACGTTCTTTTTCCATTTCCATCCAATCAGATTTTGCGTGTTGACCAGATTTTTTACCTTTTACCGTGCCAGCTCTTTGTAAGGCTTGACCAAACAAAAGTACCTTTTCGGTGATAGTGGTTTTACCCGCATCGGGGTGAGAAATGATGGCAAAGGTGCGACGTAAATCGACTTGGTTTTGCTGTACAGACATGCAAATTACCTGTTAAGTAAATAGTAGAAAAACGCCTTTAGTGCGGAGCTTTATTCTCAGCTTAATGCCGAGCTTAGCCGTTGGCTTAGCACAGGGTTTTTCATCATTATTAAAAAATTGCGCGCATTATAACATTAAAATAGAAAATATTTGTAAAAAGCAGTGTATATAAGGCTTAACTTTTTATATAACGAAAAGGGGGATTGATTGGCTCTAAAGATAACGGCAGAAAAGGGGACTTTGCCCTAGTGTTACCTTAGATAAGCAGACCTGATATTAGCTAATAAGGTATTGCTGTGGGCAGTTCACCTAAAATTGAGTAAGTTTACGTCTAGCAATTAGCTAAATAAGCTTGAAATAAATTGAGATTCACTTTGGTCCAATAATGGGGTATATACTTTTTTGGTTGCTACATGACTATTATCATTACTTTGTGGGTTCACTTGGCTAGATAATAATGCAAAAGCTTGTTGCTCATTCATGCCTGTAAGTTGGCTAATTTTACTCATCGCATCACTTACAATAAGATTGGCAACATCTTCATTTGATAGTTGGGTATCTGTAGTGGGTGTTATTTTAGTAAAAATCTTGCTCTCATTTTCACTCGTTAAAAACCTTGTATGGAATCTTATTAAGTATCTTGTGGAGTATATTAACTAAAATAGAGGGATTAACTAGCCACTTTGCGTATGCAAATGTTGTTTTTTGTTAACGGATGGCTAGTTTGTTATTTACTTACACCGAGGGGAGGTTATCAGTTTTTTATAAATTATTGATTAGCATTTCAATGACATTACAATGGCATCTTCGTAGCCAAAACCTGAGCTACTTGGATAATAACCAGTGCGTCGATCAATTTCGATAAAACCAGCATTCATATAAAGCATTTGTGCTGCAATATTTTTAGCGCGAACTTCTAAGAATACTTTAGTTGTACCGAGTTTTTTAGCTTGGGCTAAAAACTGATTCAGTAATACTTTACCGTAACCCTTTCCTTGCTCTGTTGGTACGACACAAATATCCATCAGTGTTGCTTCACCAATAACATATTCACCTATATAAAAACCTATGGCATGATCGGCGGATAGATCTTGCTCCGTTACCTGAACAAATTCGCCAAAGTAACGGCCACCAATACAACTTAAAAAAGTTTTTTCACTCCAAGGATGAGAGTGACAAGCAAGCTCAATTGGCATTAACTTATCTACATCTGTAAGTACTATCTCAGTAAAGTATTTTGTGATATTTTTTGCTGCATTACTCATTGTGCTTGCCTAGTTATTGTATTTGCTTAGCCAGTAATTGCCATAATTGTTTTTTAAGTGCTGGCGATTTTGAAATTTCAGTAATAGCGGGGGTAATTAACTGCTGCTCAAGCCATTGTATTTGACGTTCTGATGATGTTGAAGTGAAATACCAGTTAAATAGTCCTAAATTCAAGTGGTCATCTTGGTGACTAATTTCACCGATAGTTAACCCGGTTGCTAATAAAATATCATTAAATAGTTGTTGCTGTCCTAACTGATTTAAATCGATATCAAGATAGCTACTGGATTGAGTTTGTACAGTGTCATTTACAGACTTAGGAGTACGATACTGCCAAAGGCTGATGCCCATTTCAGTGAGTTGCTCAAATTGATGTTGGTTAATACTCATCAGTGTTAGCCTATTAGATCTTAGTTTTACCGGTAAATATAATGACAGAATTAGTTACTGACTAAAAGCAGATAGACTGATGTTAACAGTAAATTATTATCTAAAAATATTTATTTTTGAAGTTAGATGTTAGATTTTTGTTTGAGAAGAACGTAGATATGAGATAAAAATGGCAGGGGTGGAGAGACTCGAACTCCCAACCATCGGTTTTGGAGACCGCTGTTCTACCAATTGGAACTACACCCCTGCAGCTAAAACGAATTATACTGATGCGAGCTAAAAGGTAAAGCTCTAATACGATTTTTTTACTAAAAAATGTTTGTTTGCCTGATTTACCAACAAACTGGTAGTTAAGTAGCCAGTTTGTTGGTAAGTAACACTTTAAATTTTTGAAATTAAAAGTGTTACTTACCTGGTAGATCTTGATGACAAAAACGGTATTTCTCAGGGTAAGGAAAAACATCTTTATAAATACCATTGGCGACATCTTTTTGGCATTTTTGCCAGTAGCTTGCTGTTAACAAATCGTCATGATGTATTTTAAATGCTTTTAAATAACTGGGATTTGCCAATGCAAAGGTGGCGATTTCTTCTGGGAACATATCCCCAGGTAATACAGTGTACCAAGGCTCAGCAGCGTATAGTTGCTCTTCCGTAACCGCTTTAGGTTTCTCCCGAAAGTTGACCTCATTCATATAGGTTATTTCATCGTAATCATAAAAAATCACTCTGCCATGTCGAGTCACGCCAAAGTTTTTGAGTAACATATCACCTGGAAAAATATCTGCGGAGATAAGCTGTTTAATGGCTTCACCATAACCAAACATAGCATTGTCTATTTTTTCCTGTTTTTTGTTTTTAAGGGCATCGATTAGATACAGATTAAGAGGTACCATACGACGCTCTATATAGACATGCTCAATAATAAGCAGCTCATCTTCACCTGTACCTTCATAGCGAATAATTGATGAAGCTACTTTTTGTAATTCAGCTAACAGTTCCTCGTTAAAACGTTTTTTAGGGAAAGCCACTTCAGAATACTCCATGGTATCCGCCATGCGACCTACTCTGTCATGCAGCTTAACTAAACGATATTTGCCTTTGACATCTTTTTTAGTCATGTTTTTACTAGGGGAAAACTTATCTTTAATAATTTTAAAAACATAAGGATAAGAGGGCAGGGTAAATACTGACATCACCATGCCTTTGATACCGGCAGCTAATTCAAATTGGTCATCACTGCTATCAAGGTGGTTGAGGAAATCTCGATAAAATTGTGTTTTGCCTTGCTTATGAAAGCCAATAGCAGAATATAGGTCAGCTTTGGTTTTATGAGGCATAAGCCCTTGTAGGAAGTTAACCAAGGCATAAGGGTGCTGACAATCTACAAAAAAGTAAGCGCGAGCAAAACCAAATACCACCGCCATACTTTCGCTGGTAGTCAGGAGTGCATCTAAGTATAAGCCGCCTTTTTCGTTATTAAGTACGGCAATAATAAACGGCGTTTCTCCTGCAGGAGACAAAACTCGACCAATTAAATAGGCGCCTTTGTTACGATAAAAAGTAAAGTTAAGAATATCAAACTGTAAATCTTCTAATTTCACCCTAGTTTTGTGTGCTTTGCGGCGAAAGGTATTAATGAGTACATCAACATCACGGTCGAGGTTTTCAAAAGGGATTACCGTTCTATGATTGTTCATAATGTCACAGATGGTCTGTTTTAAGCCCAAGTCTTCCGGCTTATACGAGGTATAAATTTCTGGCGCTTCTTTATCATCAAGTCGATGCGCAGTACTTTCAACAAAAATATAATCATTGTTATAATATTTTCGCTCAAATAAGTGACAAAATACTGAGTTATAAAAAGTTTCTGCTAACTCTGGCTGCATATTGTTAACTAATAAGTCGGAGTAAACCACTTTAACTTGCTGCCACAAAACGTTATCTAGCTTACTAATATCGAAATTTTCTTTTATATGGTTAAACGTTTCAGTGACGCGGTCGTCATAAAAAGTGGTTCTTGCTCTTGCTGAACGATGGATTTCATTCCATTGACACTGTTGAAATCGCTCTCGGGCTGATTGAGTAATTTCAGTGAAAAGTGCTACATGGCGTTCAAAACCGTTAATGATAGTGGTGGCTATAGTAAGCGCAAGTTCATTTTTCATAGGGGGAATTAACTCTTTGGTCGATTTAAATAGGCTTGTTAACCAACATACACTAAAAGTACTATTGCAGAGATAATTATCATAAATACTGGTTATAAGTGGTAATAATGTTGTTTCAGCACAATTTTATTCTCCCTTCTTTAAGCTTACGCTTTTAATGTGGCGAATTAACTTGCTATCAACGACGTGCAGCTCTAAAATTACGCCTTTTTT
>CAJWZC010000102.1 GCA_913049915.1 uncultured Colwellia sp. | reverse complement strand
TTTGATTGTTATACTTAAGCTTAAGGCGTTGAGTTTTTTCAACCGGATCTTCTAATAATGACTCAACAGGTTGTGACTCATCAACAATGGCATTAACAAAAGAAGAATTCGCGCCATTTTCTAACAAACGACGAACTAAATAAGCAAGTAAGTCTTCATGATGGCCCACTGGTGCATAAATACGACATTGAATACTTTCATCTTTAACAATTTGGTCATATAAAGAATCGCCCATGCCATGTAAACATTGGAATTCAAAACCCGCTTTATCATCGCCCGCTAATTCAACGATAGTGGCTGCCGTATAAGCATTATGTGTAGCAAATTGTGGGTAGATGGTATCACGATATTCTAATAACTTATTTGCACAAGCATGGTAAGACACATCAGTAGATGACTTACGAGTAAATACTGGAAAATGACTTAGACCATCTTTTTGAGCATTTTTAATTTCTGTGTCCCAATAAGCACCTTTAACCAAACGTACCATCATTTTTCTGTTGGTACGTAATGTTAGATCACGTAACCAATCAACCACATGAATTGCACGCTTTTGGTAAGCTTGCAGGGCTATACCAAAACCTTGCCAATCACCAAGATCGCTATCAGTGAATACCGCTTCAATAATATCTAAAGAAATATCTAAACGCTCAGATTCTTCTGCATCAACCGTTAAACCAATATTATATTGCTTAGCCTGTAAACAGAGCGCCTTTAATTTAGGTACTATCTCTGCCATTACTCGACCTTGATGAGAAAACTCATAACGCGGATGAATAGCAGAAAGCTTAATTGAAATGCCAGGTACTTTACGAGGATCATTCTTTCCTGAAGCAACAGCAACTTCACCGATAGCGGTAATGGCATCTTCGTAAGCTTTAAGGTACATATCGGCATCGGCCATAGTACGTGCACCCTCACCTAACATATCGTAAGAATAGACATAACCTTGCTGTTCTTTTGTCGCAGCACGTTCAGTAGCGGCTTTAATAGTTTCACCCATGACAAACTGCTTGCCCATTACTTTCATGGCATAGTTCATTGATTTACGGATTACGGGTTCACCTAAGCGACCAACCGTTTTTTTCAATAAGCCGAATTGCTCTTTTTTGCGTTTATCCGCGTAATTAACCATAGAACCGGTAAGTAATAACCCCCAAGATGAGGCATTAACAAACAGTGAGTCACTAGCACCTAAATGTGAACTCCACTTACCTTGAGAAATTTTGTCTCTAATAAGCTCATCTTGAGTGTGCTTATCTGGCACACGCAGTAACGCTTCGGCCAAACACATTAATACTACGCCTTCTTCAGAAGAGAGTGAATATTCATTAAGTAATGAGTCAATTGCGCCATTACCTTCTTGGTCTTGACGAATTTGTAATACCATCTTACGCGCACGATCCCAGGCACGACTTCGTGCACTGACATTTACTTCTGCAGCAGGTAATATGTGGTCAACGGCAACATTTTCGTCAATACGGTAGAATTCACGAATTTTTTGTCTGATCGGGCAATCTGTAACTAATGAACCAGTAAAAAGCATGGCTATATCCTCAAATGCAAGCAGGTTGTTTCCTGCTTTAGTTATAGTCTTATTCGCTATAAATGAAAGTATTATTAGCAAATAACAGTATGAAATTTATAAGCGCATTTTAGGAGAACAGCCACAGAATGTGTTGGTTATTTTCGGAGTTTTATTGTTTTTTATACGGCATAAAAACAATATATCAATATAATATGCTGTTTATTGATATATAAATTACTTATCTATACCTAGGCAAGGTAATTACTTATTTATTTGTTGAATAATATAGTCAGTTGTATCTTGAGACGACATAGGCTTAGCAAAGTAATAGCCCTGGCCGTATACACAATCCATTTGTTGTAATAACTCAGCATCAGCTAAATTCTCAATGCCTTCCCCAACGGTAGACATTTGTAAGTTATTAGCTAAATCAACAATGGTTCGAATAATAGCTCTATGGTTGTCATGTTCGTGAACATTGCTGATAAAAGAGCGATCAATTTTTAATATATCAATGGGAAAGCGATGTAAGTAACCTAAACTTGAGTAGCCCGTACCAAAGTCATCTAGCAGTATTTTAACACCCATTTTCTTCAAGGCTTGCATATTAGTCAGTACGATATCTGCATTTTCTAACAACGCACGTTCAGTTAACTCAACCCGAAGGTTATGGGGTGCTATACCAGTATCTGTTAAAATATTTTCAATATCTTGTGGTAAAGTAGTGCTAAAAAATTGTTTGGCGAACAAATTACAGCTAATATAAAGATCATCACAGCCTAATTCATTTTGCCAAATTTTCAACTGCTGACACGATTTTTCAATAATTTGCAGATCAATTTCTTGTATTAAACCTGTATCTTCAGCCAGAGAAATGAAGTCATTTGGATAGACAAAACCACGTTTGGTACTTTTCCAGCGAGCGAGGGCTTCAAAACCTTTAAGCTCTTGGTTATCTAGTTTAAGGATTGGTTGGAAGTAAGGAATAAACTCCTGCCAAGAAATAGCTTCTCTAATATCGGCTTCAAGACTTAACGCATTTTGTACCTTTTGATGCATACTATCGTCAAAGACTTCATAACGTCCTCTACCACTGTCTTTGGCATGGTACATGGCAGTATCAGCATCTCTGAGCATAATATTAGCGTCATCGTAACGTTGATTACTAAACAAAATACCAATACTTGTGCCGGTATATACTAATTGGTTATCAATAGTAAAAGGTTGCTCGAGAAACTCAGTGATACGCTTTGCCACCTTAAAAGCTTCATCATTTGAAGATAAATCTTCGATTAAAATAACAAATTCATCACCACCTAAGCGAGCAACGGTATCTTTATTACGAACAATCGATAATAATTCTCGAGCAATTATTTTCAGTAATACATCACCCGCATGGTGCCCTAAACTATCATTAACTACTTTAAAACGGTCTAGATCTAAAAAGAGTACCGCAAATGAAAAGTCATCTTCACGTTTATCGCAGGCAATCGCATTATTGAGTAAATCCAGAAATACTGTACGGTTAGGTAATCCTGTGAGACTGTCATGAGCGGCGGTATGTTTTAATAATTTCTCAGCTTGTTTACGATGGTTGATCTCTTCTTCAAGAGCAAGTGTACGCAACTTAACTTGCTGCTCTAATAACTCATGACTACGCCGTTCAAAATCAGCCAATTCACGACGTTTTATCGCCGCAGAAACATGGTTAGAAACAAAGTTAAGTAACTCTGCATCTTGCTGATTATAAATGGTTTTATAATGGTAACTCTGTAAAACCATCACACCCAGTAATTGGCCTGAATAAATTAATGGCACTCCTAACCAAGAATGTATATCATCTTGCAGTTCTCTACTCTCCCCTTCAAGATGTAGACTCATCATTTCTTGATAAGTGAGGAGTACCGTTTCACGACGACGCAGCACTAAGTCAGAATAAAGATTTGAAAGTTTCTTTGGCTGTAAATCAGTCACTAAATTAGACGAATTTTCATCAACATAATAGGAGGAATGTAAGGTATCACTTACTTGTTCATACTTGGCAATAAAGAAGTTCTTGGCATTAATCAGCTGACCAATAATGTTATGCACTTTACTATAGAAGGTATCTATATCAAGCTCGACATCAGTGGTCAATTCGGATATTCGGTATAAAGATTCCTGTAATAACTCTGATTTTTCTCGTTCACGAATTTGGGCCATCAATTCTTTAGTACGGGCATTAACGGCATTTTTCAAACGCTGCTGATCTTGTAAACGAACCATGGCACCAACAATATGCTGAGCGGCAAAGGTTAGTAGATTCAAATCATTTTCATCATAACGAATTTTTTCATCATAACTTTGTATGGTAATAGTACCAATCACTAAGCCATTTTGCATTAAAGGCACCCCTAACCAATCTGTACCTCGGGCACCAAACTGTTTGATTTTATAATTATCAAAAAGCTGTTTTTCTAATTCAGGAGTTAACAGCAGGGGCTGCTTAGATTCAATAACTAAATTAGTAAATGAGCCTTCGTAATCTTGATAATCAATAATACCAGCCGGCTTTTCATTCTTTTCATCAATATAATAAACAAACTCTAAGGTTTCAAACGTTTGATCATAAATAACAATGAAGAAATTTTTCGCTGTCATTAACGAAGCAATAGTGTTGTGGACTTGAGGATAAAAGCTATCAAGCTCACTACATTCTTGAGATAGATGGTTAAGTTTAAATAATGCGCTATAACGCGCCTGCAAATCAGTATTTTTCTGTGCAAGAAAATCAATTTCCTCTGTCAATTCAGCAACACTTCCCTCATTTTTGGGTATTTGCTTATTTTGGCCTTTGATAATTCTAGCCTTTTGATTGTCAGATTCCAAAGTTATCATACCGTTTAATTATTTATTGCTTAGATTCAGCTTCAGCTTCAGCCGACTTTATAACTTCTTTAACTTTATGTTTATTACCACAAATAGCAGCTTGTTTTTCATCACGATAATAACGAATTTCAACACAATCTTGTTGATAACGACGGTCTAACTCTGTACGAATAAGAACACTTTTAGCCTTAATAATTTTTTTATGTAGAGATTGACACTCTTGAATTTGCTCAGAGGCTAAAGTGATATCCTCGCAAGTATTTTCAACACCTGAACAACTTGCTAAAAGTGTAACGACTGAAAGTGATAAAAGTATAGATTTATTCATTTAGTTAACGATTCCATTTACATTAAAAACAACTTATTACTGAAAACCATTATACCCAAGCAGGACTAAATTGCGAGTACCTAAATTGTTCTGAGTAATATCAATTTGTTAGTAAAAAAAAAAGATTTTTATAGATGTTTTTTAATCACTTACGTTAATTACCTATATTATCTACTTCAGATACATTTAAAAGCCTACTTTCACCATATTGAAGTGACTCATCTAAAGTGAGTTGTCCTATTGAATGACGATGTAAACCAATCACAGGGTTACGAAAACGGCCAAACATACGTTTTATTTGGTGGTAACGTCCTTCAGTTAAGATGACTTGAGCCTCAAAAGGAGAAATAATGCGTAACATTGCGGGTTTTGTCGTTATTTTTTCATAATGAAAATACATTCCTTGAGCAAAAGCATCTATATATTCTGTTGTTAAAGGGTTGTCTAGCGTCACTTGATAACTCTTTTTTACTTTATACTCTGGTGACGTTAACCGCTCGGACCAACGACTATCATTAGTGAGTAATACCAACCCCGAAGTATTTAAATCAAGTCGTCCAACAATATGTAAACTAGCTATCGTTTCTTGGTCAAATTGGCCAGTGAGTAAATCAATCACCGTTTTATGTTTTTCATCCTTGGTCGCACAAACTACGCCAATAGGTTTATTCAGCATAATATAATATGGCTGATTTTCTTGCAGTACCTCATCATCCATAACAACACGAGAAAACTGGTCAACAATCAGATCAATATCAAGTGCTAATACACCATCAACAGTTATCCGCTGCTGCGCTAGAATCAAGCGTACTTTTTTTTTATTAATTTGACATAGTTCACTAATCAAACGATCTAAGCGCGAAGTATTAATAGCCATTGCTTTTTATTACCTTTAAACATAGCCGTTTGCAGTTAAATACTTGCCAACGATTGCTGTTGTGCAATTAAGTTAAGTACTTTACGCAACTTTACTTCTATGAACCCTACTAATAATTTCGGCTGTAATACTAATAACTCTAACTCGGAATTGGTAATAGCTATAGTACAAAGTAACTGTTTATCGCCTTTGTTAAAACAGTTAATAACATCATCAGAGAAGTGAGTAACACTAAACTGTTTAAGCGATAGCTGCGCTAACTCTTCTTGACGAAGTTTGAAACTTGCTGGCGTTTCTAAGCATAATTCAATAATTAAAATATCATCTTCATCGCCATACCAATTAGCCGTTAACGTTTGAAAGTTGAATTGTGCTACAAGTTTATTACTTACAGATTTTAATTTAGAAAATTTATCGAGTAAGTCATCATTTACTTTTATCGTTATCGGAAGCGTTTCGGCCATTTTTTATGCTCTTCATCTTATAACCAATAAAATCATTAGAAAGATCCAGTAGCACCATAATTTTAATAGCTAGTTGGTGTACCCATCATAACGGTCTTGTACCTAAACGTCTGCTTGCTTATCTTCATTACAGTAACGTTACTGCATATATTTAAAGGATAACATTACACCGCCTTACAAAAATAACACTGTAGGCTTTCATAAATAGACCACTTTCCAGCTCGTCGAGTTAATCGGCTATAAATTATCTTAATATAACCAAGACAAAAGTTACTTTCGAACATTTATCTTTTAAAAGCGAACAGATTTAGCTTTTAACAACGCTAAATAAAACTCAATACAAAGGTCAAGAGATTGATTTTATTATATTTTATATGTTAATTAGCTCAAAAATTAATTTAACTTCTATATTAATAAAGTCATTAACATTAATACTTCATTCTACTTTGAGCGAAAGAATATTTTATGTCTTCCAGTATGATACTTTTCAATCATCAGATACATTGGAACAGCGTAAATATAGAATTTTATTTATAGAGTATATTTTTCCGCTGTTTCTATATATTTCACATCTTTTCAAATACAGTGACTCTTAATTTTTTCTCTACATCATCATCAGGAAAATCACACTCACTAGTAAATCTATCAATGACTTTTAATGTTTTAGAAGATGACTCAATAATCTCTTTATCAGACACATCCCACGTTACCGAAAAACTGTGAAATAAACAAATTAACCAGCCACCTGGGTTTAAAAGCTGTGAACACATACTTACTAATCGTGAAAAATCTTGGCCTTTAGGTTGATGGTCCGAATAGGGTGACTTGTATACTTTGGGAGGGGGATCTAAAATAATTCCATCGAATCTCTGCCCATTCTTTATTGCTTTAGGTAGATGCTTATAGATATCGCCTTGTATGAAACTACGCGTGCCCAAATCTAGACCGTTTGCTTTATAACTCATCTTGATTCGTGGCAATAAAACTTTAGATTTATCTAAGTGAACAGCTGATTTTGCACCACCTTTTATAGCAGCAATCCCAAGGCTCCCGGTGAATGAAAATAAGTTAAGAATACGGCGACCTTCACTATTATTAACTAACCATTTACGAACGGGGCGCGCGTCAAGATATAAACCACAATTATGCATCGCATCGGGGAGTAATGTGTATTTTATACCATATTCTTCAGCAAAATCAGGCGCGTTTGAAAAACTACCATGGAGCGCAAATAGTCTGTCCTTTAACTTTAAACCAGTTGATTGGTTACCTTTAGCTAGAATAAGCGTAAAGGGAAAACACTCTAACAGTAGATCTTTGATCGTATCAAGGTCATCACTAATATCGTCCTTATATTCAACCAAAGCCATCGTACCGAACTTCTCAATGACAACCCCTTTTGCTCCCTCTGTGTATCCATGAAAAATACGCCAACAATCAAACTCAGTAGACTTATGTAATACCTCTCGATCATTCCATGCTTTTTCGATCAACTCGCGCCATTTTATTATCAAATTTATGTCCTGTTAATAAGTAAATTATTCTATGAATATCAGTGTTTTTAGCTAAAAAGCTATATACTATGGCACAAATATTATCAGAATAGCTTAGTTATCAAAGAAATTTTCTAGAAGAGCAAACTAATACTTGTTACTACTTAGCTACTTTTTATGCCCTACCCACACTTCATTCATCACTTGATTATATTAAGAGAAAAATAAAATTATGTTGATCTTCTCTATCAAGATAGCCGTATTAAACAGTTTTTAAAGCGATGAATTATGTCCATGAAGCGTTCCTTATACTGGGTGAATAAAGATCTCCGATTAAATGATAATTTAGCGCTAAACTTAGCCAGTAAAAGTGACAAGCTGCTTTGTGTTTATGTCGTTGATAAAAAGTGGTTTGAAGAGAACAACTACCAATCAAAACCTTTGGGTGATAATCGTTGGCATTTTTTGCAGAGCTGTTTAAGTGATTTTAATGAAAGTTTATTAACTCTCGGACAACAGCTCTATATTGTATACGGTGATACGTTATCTACATTGGCTAGTCTTTGTGAAAAATATCAAATTACAGATGTTATAACTACCTGTCTTCCTGGTACCACTGAAAATAAAATTACTGCTCGCTTAATTGAACGCTTTCCAAAAATTAGTGTTAATAAAGTTGAGCAGTTTACTTTGTTTACGCAAGAATTATTGCCTTTTGAACTCCAACAACTGCCTAATAGTTATTCAAAATTTCGAAAATTAATGACTGAAATAGTCCCCCCTAGGATATCTCAAACCATTAATCATTTACCCGAAATGTTTAAAGACATGCCTTCTCCTACCCTCTTTAGACCGCAATGGTTGCCTGATAGTCCTTATAAAAATGTCAAGAAGGGTCATACATTTTATGGTGGAGAAAGAGCTGGGCAGGAACAACTCAATCATTATTTTTCATCGGATCTCCCTTTGAATTATAAGCAGGTTAGAAACAATTTGGATGGTTGGAAGAGTAGCAGTAAGTTATCACCTTGGTTAGGTTACGGCTGCATTTCACCTCGGCAAGTTTTTGATGCAATTATAGCGTTTGAAGCTGAGCGAGGTAAAAACAGTTCAACTGAATGTCTGTATTTAGAAATACTATGGCGTGAATATTTTCAGTGGTTACATTTTAAAATGGGAATAAAAACGTATCAATTTAAAGGACTATCTCAACAAGCTCCATTAACAACCTTCTATCCTGAGCGTTTTAATAAATGGTGTTTAGGCAATACCCCTTATCCCTTAGTGAACGCTTTTATGATTGAATTGAAAGAAACCGGTTATTTAAGTAATCGAGGACGTCAAATTACCGCAAGTTGCTTAGTGAATGAACTCAGTATTGATTGGCGATACGGTGCAGCTTGGTTTGAAGAACAGTTAGTTGATTATGATGCCGCTGTTAATTGGGGAAATTGGCAATATATTGCTGGTGTTGGTGCCGATCCAAGAGGTGGCAGACATTTTAATATAGAAAAACAAACAACGCTTTATGATCCTGATAGCACATATCAAATCAAGTGGACTCTCGCATGCGACATAAATAAACTATCTAATCAGCCACTTGATTCTTTAGATGCTGCAGACTGGCCAGTAGTTTTGCCAAGTTCTAATGACGAATAACATTATAACAAGCACTACTGTTCATTTAGATATGGACTATGAGATTAATGTTGTGTGGCTAAAACGTGATTTAAGACTCAATGACCACGAGCCTTTATCGCAGTCAATTAAATCAGGGATAACATTACTTTATTATGTGTTTGAACCTTTATTGATAGACGACCCACATTATGACGAACGACATTGGCGTTTTGTTTGGCAATCAATTCAAGATATTAATATTGAGTTAGCACAATTTAATACACGTCTTTATGTATATTTTGGTGATGTAATAGATGGCCTCAATGTAATTAACAGCTCCTTTAAAATTATTGGTCTATTTAGCCATGAAGAAACAGGCTTACTCGCTACGTTTGATCGAGATAAAGCGGTTAATAAATGGTGTAAAGCGCGTGATATTCCCTGGGTAGAAAGTGAGTCTGGAGCAGTAAGTAGAGGAAAAAAAAATAGAATTGACTGGGACAAGCACTGGCAAAATATGATGAAAGCGCCTTTGAGTCAGCCCGAGTTATCTTCATCAACACTTGTCTGTACTGATGATATAAATAAGTTAACTGAACCTGCATTACCGGTATCCTGGTCAATACCAGATGACTTTATGCTCAAAGGTGGTCCGGTTTGGGCCCAAAGAACGCTGCAATCGTTTTTAAAGGTTCGTGGTAAAAGCTACAACTTTGATATATCGAAACCTATGGCAAGTCGTAAAAGTTGCTCGCGCCTATCGCCTTACTTAGCTTGGGGTAATATAAGCCTAAGACAATTTTATCAAACAATATTATTGAAGAGATCTCAAGTTGGCTGGAAACGTCCGTTAGATGCTCTAATCTCTAGATTACATTGGCATTGTCATTTTATTCAAAAATTTGAAAGCGAACATCAAATGCAGTGGCGACCTGTCAATAAAGCCTATTGTGATTTAAGTTATCCAGAGCTTCATATGGGAATTAGCCTCGAGGAGCGATTAACTAAATGGAAAAAGGCACAAACAGGTTATCCATTAGTAGATGCTTGTATGCGCTGTTTAGAAAAAACAGGCTATATTAACTTTCGTATGCGAGCAATGCTTGTTAGTTTCTTATGCCACCACCTCCTGGTAGATTGGCGTTTAGGAGTAACACATTTAGCCAAATATTTTCTTGATTTCGAACCAGGTATTCACTACCCACAATTTCAAATGCAATCAGGTGTTACTGGTACAAATATTATTAGGGTTTATAACCCAGTAAAGCAATCACAAGAGAAAGATACAGAGGGGCTATTTATACGTAAGTGGCTTCCTGAATTATCGGAACTGCCTAATGAAATTATCCATACACCTTGGGAGTTATCTCCGATGGAACAGCAGCTTTATCAATTTAACCTAGGTGAAACTTATCCATTGCCTATCATTGATATTAAAGAAACAGGTAGAATTGCCAGAGATATCTTATGGGGCTTTAGACAACGATTTGATACCAAAAAAGAGGGGCGACGAATAATCACTAAACATGTTCGGGTCACTAATAAAACTGATAAAAATAAACGACTAAAACCGATAAAGAGTAAGGTTAATCAATGAAGACAAAGCATCTTAAACTCATATTAGGTGACCAACTTAATCCTATGCATAGTTGGTTTGAACACATTGACTCTGATGTTGTTTATGTCATAGCTGAGCTTCACCAAGAAGCAAGTTATACAAAACACCATATTCAAAAGATAACCGCTTTTTTTGCGGCTATGAGTGACTTTGCTCAGCACCTTGAAAGCCGAGGTCATCGCGTATGTTATTTAACGTTAGATGAAACTCACAAATATCAAAATCTCTCTGATCTAATCACAACATTAACCGCTGTCTATTCAAGTGAAAGCTTTACTTTTCAGCGTCCTGATGAATATCGTTTACGTTTACAACTCAGTAATATATCTGACCAGCTTGATATACCTGTTTACCAAGTAGAAAGTGAGCATTTCTTACTTCCCTTTGATGAATTATCTGATCATTTTAAAGCCGCAAGCCATATAAGAATGGAGAATTTTTATCGCTATATGCGTAAACGCTTCTCTATTTTAATGGAGGGTGATAAACCTGAGGGTGATGCATGGAATTTTGACGCAAATAATAGAAAATCATTTAAAAAAACTGATCTAAAGTACATTCCAAAACCCTTGGTTTTTTCAAACCCAGTAGGTGTTTTTTTACAACGTATAAAAAGTTATCAGATTAATACGATAGGTGAAGAATCCAGTAATATTTCTTACCCGATTAATCGCGAACAATCATTAGTATTACTTGAGTTTTTTTGTAAACATCAACTGCCAAATTTTGGTGATTTTCAAGATGCGATGACTGTAGCGTCGCCATACGCTTGGAGTTTATATCACTCGCGTCTTAGCTTTTCTATTAACTGTAAAATGCTTAACCCAATGGAGGTTATTCAAGCAGCACTTCTTGCCTATAAGAATTCTGATGGAAAAGTGACCCTTTCACAAATTGAAGGATTTATTCGACAAATTTTAGGTTGGCGAGAATATGTAAGAGGTATGTA
>CAJWZC010000101.1 GCA_913049915.1 uncultured Colwellia sp. | reverse complement strand
GCCATAAAAATCATTGCAAAGATACTAATTGCCGTCACAGACAAGCGAGAAAAGCGAGAAACGCGCATAACATGAATCCCTTCAAGATAAATAAAGGGAATACTTACTTATTCATATGACAGTAAGGTTACATAAATATAATATTTTTATGTAACCTAACAAATAAGGATATTAAACTGTAGGTTTGGGGATAGCTTGTTTAACGTAAACATCGAAGCGATTTTTTATCTGCCCGCATTCATGTAGAGTTTGTGTTCAATAAAGATTATGCACCTTACCTATTAATTGTAATGATGTGGTAAAATCATAATAGGTCTTTTATTAATATGAATTCAGGGATGAAAAATGCAAATTAATAAGCTCAGTTTAGCTACTATACTTTTATTATCATTTAGCTCGTTAGGCGAAGAAAATAAAAGTATAAATTCACAGTTTAAAGACGCTTATCATCAATATCAAACAGCTATTAAGACGAATGATACAGAAGCTCAAACTAAATATGCAAAACAATCTCATGAACTTGGAAAAAAAGTTTATGGTGAGTCTGATATTAATACCGCAAGTTTAGCCGTTAATTTAGCTTCTTTGTACATAGATAGTCAGCAATATACTCAAGCTAATGCACTTTTATTATCTACCCTTCCTGTATATGAAAAAGAATATGGAAAAAAATCACTAGAGCAAATTGATATCTACTTTGCTCTTGCCAAGTCGACACCAAGAAAAAATCAGAGAAAAGTACTTAATTATTATCGAAAAATATTGAATATTAGCGATAATCATAAAGAAGAAAATCCAAAGCTAAATGCTCAAATGCAACTTGATGTGGGGATTGAGTTGCTTTCTATAGGCTCTCATAAAAGCAAAGTCATTTTAGAAGCGAGGGATTACTTTACCAAACATTTACCGTCAAATGATAGAAGAGTCGTTACTGCTAATTTTTTTGCTGGTAAATATTATTTAGCCAGAAAAAATCTGAGTAAAGCAATTGACGCATTTGAAGTCAATTTACCTGTATTTGAAGCATTAGATGGGCCAACCCATCCATTAGAACTTAGTACTCACGCATTTCTAATCGGTGCTCTAGAGCGTAAAGGAAGAAGTGAAGAGGCAACTAAGCATTGTATAGCTATCGGCTCAATGACTCCTTGGGATGATGCTCAAAAACCTACACCACTGTATCGAGTCAATCCCAAATATCCGATGAATTTAGCGCGTAGAGGAAAAAGTGGTTATGCTGTTATCGAATTTATAATATCAGATTTTGGCTTTGTTAAAAATGCTAAAGTATTGGAGTCTAAAGGTGGGGAATGGATTGAGAAAGAATCGTTGCTTGCTATAAAAAATTGGCGTTATGCGCCAAGGTTTGAAAATGGAAAAGCGGTGGAAACAACGGTAAGTGTCCATTTAGATTTTAAAATCAACTAGAATATCAACTGTTTTTTAGAGTAAAAAATCAGGATCAGCTGTCAAAAACATGATCCTAATATTAATTATCTATTTAACGAAGACACTAGGCTTTAGGAATAGCTTGTTTAACGTAAACATCGAAGCGATTTTTTTTCATATTGATGCACATCGATGGTTTTTTATTGGCTAATGGTGGCGCATAACTGGGTCTTTTTACCACAACGCGATATGTTGCTAGCACTAAGGCTGGTGCAAGTAAATCATCGGCATCAAGATCTTCACCGACTAGCGATTGGAAAATCCGCATTTCTTTTTTTACCGCTGCAGATTTTTCACGGTGCGGATACATAGGATCTAAGTACACCACGTCGGGAGCAACAGCTAGGTCGACTTCTTCTAGTGATGTACCGTGGAATAACTGCATATTATTGGCAATATCAGCAACTTCATGATGTAGTTTGGCGCGTTCAATACCGTCATCTAACAATGCTGCCACCACAGGCATACGTTCTAATAAGGTAAGTTTACAGCCAAGGCCCGCTAATACAAATGCATCTCTACCAAGTCCTGCGGTAGCGTCTAAAACATGGGGAGTAAAGCCATGTTTTAAACCAACTGCTTTAGCAATATCTTGACCACGACCACCACCAAATTTACGTCGGTGTGCGACTGCACCTTCAACAAAATCGACCTTGATAGCACCCAGTTTAGGCTCATCTAGTTTGCAAAGTTCAAGGGCGTGATGATGCATTTGCAACACAAATTCAAGCTGTGGCTGTTTATTAGCCGCGGCAACATGCCCTAGGTAATTTAGGTGCCATTTTTTAGCAAGTCGCTTAGCGTATTCGCTATCGACACTATCTACATAACCAACTGCAATGTTGTTTAAGTGTTCGCTGACAAGTGTTGGGCTCATTAACTTCCTATATACTTATCTAAAAACGACAAGATTTTTTATTTGACTCTAAAATATTGTCTTCATTATAAAAGCCATGACCTTCTTTGTCTTTCACTAACCACTAAAATGGGTAGTTAATTTATTCTAAAGAGGCTTTTAATGAAATTTATAGGCTATTATTCCTAACAAACTATTAACAATAGTACTGTATTCATACTAAAATATAATCATCATCTAAATTACACAAAAAGATAGTAAGTAACTGAATAATTGGTTTACTTCATCTGTTATAGGAAAGAACTTTTGTCATTATCTAAGGCTGTTAATAAACACCTAAAAACATCTAGTCCGCAGCTTTGTGCCGTGACGTTGTTGGGAAACTTAGTGGCCACGCCAGATATTCGTTACCGTGCTAACCCTGCAACTGCGGTGACCGAAATTATTTTAGCTACGTCCAGCAAGTGGTTGGATAAAAGTACGAATAAGTACAAAGAATGGACGAGCTATCATCATGTAAAAGTTGAAGGTGAATTGGTAGAACAGGCGTTACTGCATGCTAACAAAGGTGACATTATTTTATTGCATGGCTATTTAAGTAATATAAAACCAAAAGCAACAGATAAAAGTACCAATCACATAGGTATTGTACACGCCAACTTCGTGCAAAAATTTAACAAGGGTTATACGCAAGCAATTAACCAAATTCATTGTAGTGCCCAATTAATATCAAAACCTAAATTGATGTTAACTGAACAAAATAAGAATATTACCCAGGCAAATATTGTCATTAACCAGCATATTTATAATACCGATAAACAAGTATGGCAGATAATTTCAGTAGCGCGTGCCATTCACGTTTGGGGAAAACAAGCTCAAAACCTAGCTGAAAATGGCGATATAGGTGATGAACTGATGTTAGAAGGAAAATTAAGCTATACCAGTGGAGCTAACAAAGATCAGTTTATTGAGGTAAAAAACGTACATTTATTTAAAGAAAAATAAAAGTACACATAATCATTTTTAGCAAAAAACTGAACGATAGATAACTCAACTAAATGCTTAGGGTCTGTTGATCTTTCGAGATTTTTTTAGTGCCAAATTTTACTAGGTGATTTAGTCATTACAACAATTAATACCACCTTAGGGCATAGCTTTAATGAAGACCAAAAACAAGCATTAGGTGAAATATTTCATACCAAAAAAATTGCTAAAATGGTGGATGGTAAAAGACGTCGTATGACTTTATCGCTCAATGCACAAGACAAGGCAAGTATATAGTTTGTTTATATTCACGAAAAGGTAGCGATAGGCTAACCAAAAGAAGTTACTTCGAAGTAGTCGATGATATTATCGATTAGTGTTGGCTTATTGCCAATGAAATCAATATCGAGCAAATAGGCCTACGTACCTTAAAGCCTGAGTTAACTACCAAAAATATTACCCTAACAAAACACAAAGCTTCTGATGATAGGGCACTTCACACTCAGGCAGTTAATATTTGGTCAATAACACGCCCTCATTCCATAATAGATGTGGAAGCAGCAGAAAAATGACGAAAGTCACTATCTCTGTGGTAAACGACGATAAGGTTACACTACCTAACCACCAAAATAATATCACTCTAAAATCAGCTAAGGTAGACACAGATTTAGTGAATGCATTAGAAAAATTAGTTAAACTACAACAACAAGGTTTTTTAACTGTTAATGAATTTGAGCAGGTAAAAACAAAATTATTAACTAGTGTAAATAAAGCTGAGTAGCCATGCTTTCAAAGTTTGTTCAATTTTCCTCCCGCGCAAGTACTACTAAGATGCTGGCAAGCCTCATCATGATAATTATCATCGTAACAGGGTTATATCAGTGGTTAAGCTCTAAACCAGTACTTCCTTCAGCACTGGCAACGACATCTGTCGCAGCAGAATATGCTTTTAGTTTAAGCGACTGGACAATCGGTTTAGTTGACAAACTCAATTGGCAACAAGAAGGTAGCTCACAGACCTTTAATACGCTGTTGCTGTTTATCTTTTTATCGTTGGCAACAAGTATTGGTTTACCCAGACAAATTGCGGCTTTAGTGGCGGGAATTAACTTAGGTGCTTTTATCGGCGTAATTGTTGCCACGTTAGCTGCAACACTCGGTTGCTTAATCACCTTTAATGTAGCACGTTACTTGTTAAGCGTTAGAGTCACTCGTAAATACCCCAATCAGCTAGCAAGATTATCAGCTTTTCTAGGTAAACGAACCTTCTTGAAAGCTATTATTATTCGCATATTACCACTGGGCAGTAATTTTATAACTAATATTATTGCCGGGGTTAGCAAGGTATCAATGTCCGCTTATGTTAGTGGCTCTTTCGTCGGTTTTATTCCACAAATGATCATCTTTTCATTGGCGGGAAGCGGTATACGTTTAGGAGCAGAAAATGAGCTTATTGCTAGTGGGATATTATTTGTTATTGCTATTTTACTCTCTGCCTACTTAGTTAAAAATAATAATAAATAAAGCCTTTATAACAGTCACTTAAACGGAGTAGTTATTAATTATAACAATAGGCTTTTTTCTATTTTATGGTGAACGTCTGCAGCATCCACTAAAGACTTTGCGGTTAAACTTTCAACGCTATAAACTTCAGTAGTGACGTTATATTTTTTGCGAACTTTTCGTAGTAACAAATCAAAATCACCATCGCCTGACAGTAATATAACGGTATCAACTTCGGCTGCTGCTTCCATAATATCGATAGTAATACCTACATCCCAATCGCCTTTGGCAGAGCCGTCTCGACGCTGGATATAGGGTTTTAGTTTGACGTCAAAACCAATATGTTTCAGTGCCTTTTGAAATTTATGTTGTTGGTCATCACTGCGTTGAATAGCATATGCATTGGCGATAGTAATATCGCCTTGCGCCATCAGTTCTTGCCATAATAAGCGGTAATTGAATTGCTTAGCAAAAGCATCTCTGGTGGTGTAATAAATATTTTGTACATCAACAAATACTGCTATTTTTTTCAATGTGAGCTCCTGGAGTTAAAGGTGTTTACCTATTGTCAAACGTAATAAATCTAGTGTGCTATCAGTTTACCCACAAACCAAGACAATTTTAACTAATGATGTTAAAATTTACTCTTATAGCTGTTAATGACTAATCCGAGCAATACAACATGTTGTCCTTACGTTCTTTTTTTTACTTATTATTAAAATTCCCACTGAAATTACTGGTTCGCTGTAAAATCATCACGGACAGCCAAAATATTACTGAACAACCAAGCCAGCCCATTTTTTATATTGTTCGTCATCAATCAGTATCTGATCTTTTAGCTTTACAACATGCTTGTAAAAAACAAAATCTACCAGATCCCCTTGGGCAAGTAACTATTAACAGTAAAAGCTTTAATCGTATCCTGTGCTTAGCAAAGCCAACACCACTTTTTGCATGGCGAAAAGCTAGTAAAACGACGGTAACTGCTCAGGGATTAGCACTATTAACTCTACATCTCGAAGATAAAAGTCTTGATGCAAAATTAATTCCGGCTAATTTAATTTGGGGTAGAACACCCACGAAAGAACGTAAAAATCTTAATATTGGTGCCTTGATAGCGGATCAAGAATCCCCAAACTGGTTACGAAAACTATTTATCGTATTGTTTTTAGGCCGCGATACCTTAGTGCGTTTTAGCGAAGCTTTTTCTTTCAGAAATATCACTGACAATCATGGTAGTGATGAAGTAGCCGCTCATAAGTTTTTACGCGTTGCTCGCTTTCACTTTCACCGCCAGACCATTGCAGCTAAAGGTCCTAGATTAATGCATCGTAAGCAGATGTTTACCGCTTTATTTGCTAACCCATCAGTCCAGCGTATGATTAGCGATGAAATAAAGAGTAAAAAAGTATCAGAAGCTGAAATTAAAAAACAAGCATTAGTCATCATGAATGAAATTGCGGGTGACTACAGTGTTTCTTGGGTACGTTTTGGTGAAATTATTTTACACTGGTTATGGAAGCGCTTATATGGTGCCATTAACGTCAGTAACGCCAAAGTATTGCGTAAATTAGCTCAAGATGGCCATGAGATTATTTATGTACCCTGTCATCGTAGCCATATGGATTACCTACTACTTTCTTATGTGATTTTACAAGAAGGTTTAGTCATGCCACGCATTGCTGCTGGTATAAACTTAAATTTCTGGCCTGCAGGTATTGTTTTTAGGAGAGGTGGCGCATTTTTCATTCGACGTAGTTTTGGTGGTAACCGTTTATATTCGACTATTTTCCGTGAATATTTAGGACTTTTATTTGAACGTGGTTATGCCGTTAAATACTACACCGAAGGTGGCCGCAGTCGAACAGGTAGAGTCTTAGCACCAAAAACGGGCATGTTAGCAATGACTATTCAAAGCCTATTACGCGGTATTGATAGGCCACTGACCTTGGTTCCTGTTTACATGGGCTATGAGCACGTTATGGAAGTAGGTACTTACCATAAAGAATTAAGTGGTAGCGAGAAAAAAAGCGAATCGATGTTTGGTGTACTAAAAGCTATTAAGAGTTTACGGAATTATGGTAATGGTTATGTAAATTTTGGTGAGCCAATGAACATCAATGAATTTTTAAATAAGCAAGTACCTGATTGGAAAAACTCAATTGACCCTATTGAACCACAAAAACCGACATGGTTAACACCTACGGTCAATGTACTTGCTAGGCAAGTAATGGAGAACATTAATAAAAGCGCAGCCTTAAACGGTGTAGCTTTAATAGCTTTAATCTTGCAAGCGAGTAAAAATAAAGCTTTATCTAAACGTGAGTTAGAAACACAGCTCGATTTTTTCTTAAAGTTACAGCGCCAAGCACCGTTTAGTCAGCAACTCACCATCCCAGAAGAAACAGGTGTAGAGTTGCTGACTCATGTTATATCTCTTAATAAGGTGACTATCACAGAAGATAGTTTTGGCAGCCTAGTTTCTCTCTCTGAAACAGCAAATTTAGAGATGCGCTATTATCGTAATAATATTTTGCACACCTATGTAGTACACGCCATGGTCTGTCGCTTACTCGATAAACACAGCAAAATAAATCAAGACGAATTAGTCACCAAAGTTCATCAGTTAACCGCATTATTAAAAGAGGATCTATATCTATATCAAGATACCGAGCAAGTTAAACAACAAACCTTACAGATTCTTAACGTATTAGAAAATATGGGTGTTGCTAAGCAAAGTAAAGCTGGCTTTTGGTCACTCTCTGGTAATGATGAACTACTCAGCCAAGTACACTCCATGGCTGAGTGTATTGATGAAAGCTTGCAACGTCTTGCAATTATTACCTCGTTAATGAGTCGTTTAGCACCTATAAGTAAACGTGATTTAGAAACAAAAGTAGTGGCTATCGCTAAGCGTTTATCCGTTTTAAACAATATTAATGCACCTGAATTTATCGACAAACGCGCCCAATCTACATTAATAGCTACTATTCGACAGCAAGGTTATATTGAAATGAATGATGATGGCTTACTCGTTAGCAGTAAAAGTATGGCTGAAATAAAAGCCACTGTGATTAACTTAGTCGATATTGAAGTATTACAAAGTATCCCCCGTTAAGGGCTTTAACTACTTTATACGGTATAACTTAGCGATTAAACACCACAGCGTATTGAACCAGTGGTTTTTTATCCATAACATTATTTAGTGAAACTAAAAGAACTAAATACACTGTATTAAAGGGACGTTACACTGCAATTATTATATCTGTGCTATTGCATTTATTGGTTTTATTTTTATTAACCTACAGCGCACTAAAACTACCTAAAATCATCAAAGAAGATAACCCCAAACCTACCTCTATCAAAAGTTTTTTATACTCAGCCCCAAATGATATCGACTAAAAAATAATAAATAAAAAAAGTACTAATGAAACAAAACCATCTCAAAAGGTAGAGCCAAAAAAAGCTACCCCTAAAAAACTAGTTTCTTCTGAACCATCAAAAGTAACCGCCACAATACCAGTAAATAATTTACCAAAGAACGCACCAAATAATCTACCAAAACAAACAATAACGAAAACGTTACCTACACAGCTTACTAATACCGTAAAAAAGTGAGGCTGTAACAACGAAGAATAAAGTGGCAGGTGCAAGCAGGATCAGTTTTTCTAGCTATGATTGTCTATCACGGTTAAGGAAAAAATAGATAACCAGAATCGAGACCAATCTTTTTCCGAATTAACCCAAAAACGATCGAGAACGATACTCGATGGAGGGTCGTTTCCTGTGCCAAAAACAGCAGTGTCGCTCACTTGGGAACAAAAATATAAAAAACACCAACACTTCACATGTTGGCTCAATCACCAAAAATAGAAACAGTTCTTTACTATTCATCGGGAACAAATATATGGCGGCCCTGTTGAAGCTACAACCTCTTATTTAGCCTGTATATGAAAAAAGTACAGCCAAAGTTTAAAGTACCTAACAAATAATAATTTAATTCGGATCAATCACTACTTCCTTCCAAAACATTGATTACTTACTTATGAAATAATCAATTTCTCAGGGAAAAACAATACCAATAAAAGTACCATTATTTGAATCAAAATAAAGGGAATTACTCCTTTATAAATAGTTATAGTTTTAAGATACTTTGGTGCCACGCCTTTGAGGTAAAATAAACTGAAACCAAAAGGTGGTGTTAAAAAAGAGGTTTGTAAGTTCATTGAAATTAGAATAGCGAACCACACTAAATTTACATCTAACGCTATCGCTACCGGCAGTAAAATAGGAACAACTAAGAAAGCGATTTCGATAAAGTCTATGAAGAAACCCAGTATTAAAATGGCTAACATAGCCAAAGCAATAAAGGTCCACTTGCCACCCGGCAGCTCCATAAAAAACTCTTCGATTAAATACTCGCTACCAGAATAACTAAATACCATAGAAAATGCTGTAGCACCAATTAATACCGCAAAGACCATTGAGGTAACTTTCACTGTTTCCTTAGAAACTTCATGCATTTTACTAAAAGAAAATGTGCCATATAAAATCGACAAAATAACCGCACCTACCGCACCTATGCTAGCAGATTCGGTTGGTGTGGCAATACCTGCAAATATAGATCCTAACACGGTTAAAATAAGTACTAATGGCGGTACAATATCTTTTAATGCTTGTACTAGCAGTTCTCTTTTGTTTTCAGTGACAACTAACGGTGGTACAAACTCAGGCTTAATTTTGCCTAATATTAAGATATATATTATATAGGCAGCAACCAGCAGCATGCCGGGTAAGGCCGCAGCCCGGAATAAATCTCCTACCGGCACACCCATCACATCACCTAAAATGATTAAAATAATCGAAGGCGGAATAATTTGTCCTAACGTGCCAGAAGCGCAAATTACGCCTGTAGCCGTTGGTTGGTGGTAATTATTTTTTAACATTACGGGTAAGGAAATAACCCCCATAGCAACAACACTCGCCCCCACTACACCCGTTGATGCTGCTAATAGAGCACCAACCACTATGGTAGAAATAGCGACACCACCGGCAATACCACCAAAGAGTTTAGCGGCTGATTCCAGTAACCGTTCCGCGAGGCCTGTTTTTTGTAACACTATGCCCATGAAAATAAACATCGGCACAGCCATTAAAATAGTATTTTCCATAATGCTCATAATGCGATAAGGCATAAAAGCGAATAAGTCTGCGCCTAAAACAATAGTGCCAACGATTAATGAAACACCAGCAAAGGTAAAAGCGACCGAGTAGCCAAGAAATAAACACACCAGGGCAATAGCAAAAAGTACAATACCTGTCATTACTGCTCCCCTACTTCAGACTGAGTTGATGCGGTGAGAATCTTTAATTGAGCAACAAGTACATGAAAAATAGAAAGCATCAAAAAGAGGGAAGAAAGAGGAATAACGCTGCGGACGATCCAACGGTGCGGCAAGCCTCCTGGATCACCACTGCCCTCGCCCATCTCATAAGCCTCAAAGGTATAATCCCAGCTGTAATAAAAAATAATAAGGGTTATAGGTAACGCTAAAACTAAGGAGCCAAAAATATTAACCACTGCTTGTTTTTTCGCTGACATAGTATCGTAAAAAATATCAACGCGAACATGACCATCTTCTTTAAAAGTATAAGCAATACCAAACATAAACATGGCAGCAAACAAATGCCATTCAAGCTCTTGCATACCAATACTTACATCATTAAAGAAGTAACGCATAATAACGTCATAAAAAACATTCATGATCATTAAAACCATAAGTAAGCTACAGAAATCGCCTAAACCATCGATAATCTTGCCCGTTATTTTTAACACTGAATCCATTTAGTTCTCATCTTAATTTTCATCTTAGTCAAGCAATTTAGTCATTTAATAAATAATCAAAAACCAGTGAGTTAATTTATACTAATTCCAATAAGTTTCTTCACACTCAGCGAGAATTAAAAGACTTACATGCAGCGTCCTTATCAAAATTAATAACGCAGCATGTAAGCCTTTACCTTTTATTAGGTACTCGACCTTCGGGAGCTTTCCAGCGAATTGATAACCGCACAGAATTTCGTTCATATAGAGTGATTATGTGCAAAAAATTCTATTTATTCTCAAACCGCTAGGAAGCTCTGTGTGGGAACTACCTTAATCGACTTGGTATTACCTCACTGGTTTTATTTTTTATATAAAATATTTATACAAAAGTTGTTAGTTCTGAACTAACTATTATTTTTTAGCATCAAAATTATCAAGATAAGCTCTGTCTGACAAATTAGTCCAAGCACGTACTTGATGTTTATAATCATTTAATGATTTAAGAATTTCTACCGTTAACGGATCTTTAGCAGCAAACTCTTTTAGTAACTCATCATTTGCTACCATCAGTGCATTCATTACAGGTTTAGGGAATGAGCGCATTTGCACGTTCGGGTAATCTTGTTTAAGCGAAGCTAAGTTCACGCCACTGGCATGCATAGATTGAGAATACATGTCGTAAGCAGCAACTTTCATGGCAACTGTCAGTATTTTCTGTAAGTCTTTTGGTAATGAATTATATGCTTTTTCATTAACCATAAACTGTAACTCAGCACCTGGCTCATGCCAACCAGTATAATAATATGGCGCTACTTTATGAAATCCCATACGTAAATCGAGTGATGGCCCAACCCACTCTAGCGCATCAATCGTATTTCGTTCTAAGGCAGTATAAAGTTCACCCGCTGGAATATTAGTAGGTTTTGCTCCTAGTTTTGCTAATACTTCACCAGCAAAACCCGGAATACGCATTTTCAGCCCTTTGAAATCCTCTACGCTATTAATTTCTTTTTTAAACCAGCCGCCCATTTGGTTACCCGTATTACCACCAGGGAATGACATAATACCATATTGGTCATACACTTTTTTCATTAACTCAATACCACCACCATAATAGAACCAAGCATGTTGCTCAGACGCTAACATGCCAAAAGGTAGTGTAGTAAAGAATATAGTGTTGAAGTTTTTTCCTTTCCAGTAATAAGATGCTGAATGCCCCATCTGATATTGGCCACTCTTTACAAAATCAAAAATACCTAATGCAGATTTATGCTTATTGGAAGAATCGATACGAATGGTTAAACGACCATTAGACATTTCCTTTACCATTTTGGCCATATTTTTAGTAGTATCACCAAAAATAGGAAAGTTAGGCCCCCAGGTTTCAGCTAATTTCCAACGATATTTTTTATCATCATCAGCATGAGCGGTAGCCGAAATCCCTAATGAGGATAAACCAAGGGATACTACCAGTGCAGCCGTTGCGAAAATTGTTTTTTTCATCTGTTCCTTCCTGTAACTTATTGTCATTAATTATTTTTATAAGAACTTCACGTTGTATCGATTCAATGGAGCTTACAATACCCAAGCCATCTCAAGATTCTTAATTCGATCAGGTATCCTAAAAATCGGATATCGAAGAAGCTAAGTATAGTTGTACTGTATTTTTA
>CAJWZC010000100.1 GCA_913049915.1 uncultured Colwellia sp. | reverse complement strand
CTTCATCAACAGTTTGAAAGCCTGAAAAGAGTGATTGAGTGACACGAAGACCTAACTCTCTACGGTTGAGGTCTGATTCAAAGTCACGACCATTATTATGTACTATGCGTTCATATCCTGTAGCCGCATAAAGTGAAACTTGTGGTAGATAGTCACTAAAAGCAGCACGTTTATCTTTATATTTAGCTTCAAAGCGAGCATATTTTTGTAATAACTGTGGATTATTTATAATAGCTTGAGCGACAGACTGCTCTAATGTTAATGCTTTAGCAGAGGTACAACAACTTAGAAGTATTGGTATAGCTATATAGTTACTTATTTTCATTTATTTATTACCTTTCTTTCATGGCGTTAGCTTTTGCTCTTAAAAGCGGCTTTAACCAATAGTTTAATACTGTTTTTTGACCTGTTAAAATATCTACACTGGCTTGCATACCAGGAATAATTGCACGTTGGCCTAGTGAGTTACTGTGAGTTTTTATATGAACTTCATAGTAGGTAGTTCCGTCTTCAAGTTGTTGAGCATCAGCACCGACATAAATTACTTCACCTGTTAAACCGCCATATATAACAAAATCATAGGCGGTAAATTTGACCATAGTTTGCATACCTAGTTGTAAAAATCCGATATCTTGCGGTGCAATTTGTGTTTCAATTAAAAGTTGATCACCTAAAGGAACTATTTCCATTATTGCTTGACCAGGCTCTATAACTTCACCGACAGAGCGTGTGATAATATTTTTTACTGTACCTTGAACAGGAGAGAACACTTGAGTTTTATTAACGCGATCTTTAAGGGCTTTACTACTCTCTATCATTTTAGCTTGATTGTTGATAACTTCATTCATTTCACTTCTAGCGGTAGCTAAAAACTCATAAGCTATTGCCTTACGCTCTTCCTTTGATTGTTGTTTTGCGGACTGTTGCTGTAAGCTAACGGTTTTTGCTCGTTCAATGTCTCCCTCAATGATAGCGTGATCACGTTGTAATTTTAATAACTCCATTTCGGATACTGCGCCCATTGCCACAACCTCTTCTGTTAAATCAACCTCTTTTTTTAATAACTTCAAACGTTTAGTGAAGCTCTTTATATTTCCTTTCTGTTCGTTTATTGCTTGTTGATGCTGCTCTATTGCTTCTTTATTTTGTGCTAACTGGGCATTGAGCTGGGCAACCCTTGATAAGTAAGAGTATGATAATTGTTGGTGTGCTAACTCACTTAAATTATTTTGTTCTATTTCTTTAATTTTTACGATAACGTCGCTGTTATTTATTTTTACAGTTTGAAGCTCTGCTGAAAGACGTAATAACTTAAGTTGTAGTGATGATTGCTCTTGAGCTGACTCGCTCAGTGCAGCTAAGAATCGAATATCTTCAAGTATAATTAGTTTTTGACCTTTACGAACTAGCTGCCCTTCAGTGACTAGTACTTCTTTTAAAATACCACCATCGATATTTTCAATATCTTGAACCGCTTGAGCAGGTACAACATTTCCCAAGCCGACAACTACTTCTTGTAATGTAGCAAAGTAAGCCCAAACGACGGTAGTTATGAGTAAGGAAAAGACGAGTAGTACTACTTTTTTTGCTTTATGGGCGGCATTTTCTTGCTTTACTTGTAAGGATGTCATTTTTTGATATCTTCAGATGTTACTGCTGGTTTGTCCGTATTGTTATTTGTTTCTACTTTAGGCCTAATATTTACCGAACGTATCTTTCGTTTAGTTGTACCAAATAATGCTTCTGGTGTTTTAATCGCGACAATTTTACCTCTGTCCATAACTAAAATACGGTCACAGGCTAATAAAATAGCAGGTTTATGGCTAGCAATGAGCATGGTTGTATTAATAATACCTTTTAATGTTGTTATTATGCGTTGTTCGGTTTTTTCATCCATAGCACTCGTTGGTTCATCTAAAAACATAATCTTAGACTGTTTAAGTAATGCCCTTGCGAGAACAACGGATTGTCTTTGTCCCCCAGAAAGACAACGGCCAAATTCTCCTACTTGAGTGTCTAAACCAGATTCTAAGCGGTCTGTGAATGATGACAAACCACTTTGCTGTATGACTTGTGACAGCACTTGAGGATTTACCTTTTCACAACCTTGAATTATATTCTCAAGAACAGAGCCATAAAATAAACTAGGGTTTTGTGCCACCCAAGCACTATTTTCTCTAATATTTGCTATCGGCCATTGTTTTAGTTCAATCTCATCAAAAAAAATTTGCCCTTGAGTCGGTTGGTACTGTCCACTTATTAATGCTAAAAGGGATGATTTACCTGAGCCAGTATTGCCGTAAAGACCTATTTTTTCACCTGGTTTTATGGTGATATTTATATCATTAAGTACCGCTATTTTTTGATCAGGATAATGAAATGAAACTTGGCTGACACGAATTTTTCCGCTTATCGATAGCTCTTCACCTAATACGTTATTATTAATTTCTTGGGGTAATGCCATAATACTTTTAACTGATTCCATGGCATTAGTGGTTTGTTTATATTTTAAAATAAGGGTAGATATTTGACTTATTGCACCACTTGCACGACCACTGATCATCACCATCGCTATCAGTGCACCCATAGATATATTACCAGCTTGTATTTGATAAACGCCCGCAATAATTAATCCTATTGTGGTAAGTTGCTGCATGCTCATCACGGTATGATTTAATGAAGAGGCGATAGTTCGAGATTCGTTTTGCCAATCAGATAGTTGACCTACTGTTTGCTCCCAAATACGCTGACTTTTATTCTCAGCATTACATTGTTTTATCTCTACTAGTTGATTTATATACTCGATAAGATACGCTTGTTTTTGTGTTGACAGTTTTGATGACTCTTCTACACAAGTATTGAGTCTATTTTTTAAAAGTAAACCAGTCAGTAAAATAATAACCATTGCAGTAATAGGGATTAGCACCATAAAGCCACCTAACCAAGCGATGAGCGTTAAAAACAATAAGGTAAACGGTAAATCTATAGCAGAGACTAAGGTTGCAGAGGTAAGGAACTCTCGGACACTATCAAACTCTTGTACTTGTTTTGCAAAAGCACCACTTGATTGTGGTCTATTTTCTAGTTTCATCCCAATAACTTTTGAAAATAGCGTGCTAGAGACCATTACATCAATTTTTCTCCCAGCAACGTCCGCTAATTGTGTTCGAGCTTGCTTAAGAAAAAAATCAAAAGTTATAGCTAACATTACCCCTATTGCTAATGCCCATAAAGTATCGATGGCGGCATTAGGTACGACGCGGTCATAAACATTCATTGTAAAAAGAGGAATAACTAAGGCAAGCAGATTAACGGCAAAAGACCCAAGTAACAAAGCACCATAGTAAGGTTTAACTTCGTTGAACATTGGTCGTAACCAGTGTTGCTTTTTAGGGAAGATATAATCGCCACGACTTTGTATTAGTTTTTTGTTAGCAATAAGCCAGCAAGCTTGTATTTCACGTGTCGTTAATTCACTTTGAGATAATTGCAATGAGGCATTATCCTCAGTGAGACCCAATATAGTATAATTAGTCGTTTTATCATTATTTTGTTGCTTATTAATGATAAGTAATAAAGCACCGTCCTTATCTACGACTAAAGCAGGCAATATTAAAAGTTTGATATTGTTTTTTTGTCGGCTAGCACTGATATTAATGTTTGCTAACCCTTGTTCAATATGTAGAGCATTAAGTTTACCATCAGGTAAACTTATTAATAATTGCTCTTTTGTCATCTGTAATGATAAGTGCTCTGCGCTAGCTTTACTCAATTGAATAAAGCTATCCCTTTCAATTACTATCATGAATCATAGCTCAAGGTTTGGCTCGATAACTCATCAAGTACAGAGGTAATAAACCGTTCATTTACAAAGCTTATATTCTCAGACATGGCACTGTCGGAACTAAAATTTGATGAACTCATAGTAGAGGTACTAGTTACCTCTTCTACGTTAATATTAATTACTCTTGTAATACCATTTTCAGTATTTTCATCTAGCTGAGCATAAGGTGTTAACGTTAAATCAAAGCTGTCACCCATGCTTGCCCCAATAATCTCTAAGGTGGCCAAGTCAGAAAACTCGACAATCCACTCGCTACCTTGTTGCGTACCATGATTTAGACTTAAGCCATCTAATAGACCTAAAACAACTAGATAACCTTCCTCATCAGGTGCAGGGTTTTGAAGCGTTAATGCTAAATCTAGGGGGATGTTATCGGCTATAGAGACATTAACATCACCATAATCAACCCATCTTGGTGAATCGACTTCAGGGGTTAATTCAATTAAAAAGTTAAACGTCTCAAATGGACTTATATCACTTAAGTTATTACTATTAACTGTATTTTTATCAATTGATGCAACACCTACCGACATATTAAAGGTACCCCAAGCTAAGTTACCCATAAGAATATCAAACGTAGATATTTCATTAGTATCTAGCGTTAATAAAGCTAAGAAACCACCTGCGCCATCACTAGTAAATTTCGCTTCTGCAGTCCCCACATTAATACTAGCCCTTGTGTCTATGTTGATCAGTGCTGATTCATCTGAATCAGCACTGATATGAACAGATAAATAAATTTGTTCATCAGCATCACTGTCTAAGGAGATAGCACCTAAATCTACGGTAATAAAATCATTTTCAATTCCGCTATATAAATTATCAGGTTCAATGTATACATCAACGCCATCACTCACGGGGCGAACACCTACGGTAAAACTTGAACTGGTGGTAACATATTCACCTGGCTCATCATCTTTGGTAATAGCCTGCAACGTCAGAGGAATATCGCCACTGAAATCAAGCGGAGGTATTAAAACTAATGTTGCTAATTGACTCGGCGTTAAAGTCCAACTGAAAGTAGGACTTCCATTAAAGGTTCCTCCATCAACACCGTTGTTAGGTAAGGGAACGGGATCATTGCCACTGTCTCCATCTTCATCGGTTGCCAATATAGCGCCAGTTGGTAAACCTTGAACCGTTAGGTAGAGGGTTTCTGAGCCATCTTGATCTATTAACTCCGCAGATAACCCTGATAAATAGATAGCAGTATCTTCATCACCTTCACTGTCTGAAGTTATTAATTTTGCTGGGTCAGTAACGGCATCAACGGTGATCTGTATTACTTCAAAAAAAGCTTCTGAGATACTTGTTCGACCAGCAAGCATGCTTGCAGTATCGATTATATTACCGGTTAGCTGGATACTAAATACATATTCACCAGCTAAGTGTTCTGTTGGTTGAAGACTCAAACTAGCTAATGCAGCTATCATTTGTAGATTTTTTGTTCCAGTAAATTGCCAAACATTTGAACTACCTGATTTTAATATAAAATAACCTGTGTCATCAATGAGTGTGCCGCCATCTAATAAGGTAATAGTTAGGTTATTATCTATATTGTTATCTATTTGAATTTTCTCTTTTCCGCCAAGCGCAGGTAATAAATCAGTATCGTTAAATACTATATTTAGATCAAAGGAGTCTTGCACATCTTCTAGCATAGGACTATCACTTGAAATGGTAATACCATCAACCACGGGTGTTACATCGATAGTTAAGGATTGAGAATCTTCAATATAGGTATCTCCACTAATACTATCAGTGGCAATTATTCTAATAGGTAGTGTGAATATGCCAGCAAAATCATCACCAGCGGAACTCAGAGTTAGATCTATTAATGAGGCTTCAGTAAACACATATTCATGGATAGTTTTACCATCTACTAAATGAATAACTTGTACATTAGTACCTGATAATATGGCCCCTGCAGGTAAATCCGACACTAAAATACGGTAACTAATAATATCATTGTCATCGCCAGCAATGTCATTATTTAAGTGTTCACCAACGCTTATTGATTGGTCCTCAATACCATCGATATTACTCAATTGTAAAATATCTACAGCACTTGCCGTTGAAGAAATATCTTGATCAAATTGTACTGTAAAATTAGTAAAGATAAAGTCTGCATCTGTTTCATCTAAGATTCTACCATAAACAATGATATTGACAGGACCATCAGTAGCGCTGCTACTTAAAATAGTAACACCAGCAAGAATATCTTTATTATTTTCTTTGATGCCACTCGATGTTAAATTACGATCAATTGGAATTAACCATTTTCCATCACCGTCGGGCAGTGCGCCATTGGGGTGTGTGACTAACCAATTATTACCAGTTGGAAGAAGTAGTAAGATATAATCTACGACTTCTGATCCATCAAGATCGTCATCAGTAAAAACAATACTCCCTGTTAAATCTATTGGGCTACCATCAAGACTGATCAATGGCGTAATTGGAGCATCTATGTGGGTTAATGAGTCAACTTCAGCCTTAATATTAATATCAATAGTTGTAGAGTAAGTTTCTGTTACAAAGTCACCATTAAGGGACGTATCCAAGACGGTATAATCGATTGATACCGTATAATTTCCTGATGCGTCTTCAGGGGGAAGAAAACCTAAGCGGTTGCTATTCAATAAATTGGTTAAGCTAATACCTAAAGTATCAGCCAGTGCTGCCAGGTCGATAGTCGAGACTCCTGGGTAGCTTGAACCATCAAACGTGATCATTGCATCATCAGGAAAATCAGTAATAACCGCGGCGATAATTGACTCACTCCTATCATTATCTATCGTTAGTAGTGTTTTGAAATTTATAATGGTGACTTTATCTTCTATACCTTCGCTAATGGTATGTAAACTGTTAATTGTTTCGTCAATAACTGGGGAGATATTTATGTCTAATGTAATGGAAAATTCATTACTATCACCATCAAATTCAGTAGATATAGAGTTGATATCTAATTTTAGAATACCACTAAAATCTTCTTGAGCTTTTAGGTATAAGTTTTGCAGGTTTTCTGATGTTATACTATATAAAGGCAGCTCGTTGGCAAAACCTATAACAGGTAAGTTGGCCTCACTACCATCAGCATTAACTAAATAGGCTTCTTCAGGAAAACCGGTTATTGTTAAGCTGATAACTTCAGAGACATCGTTATCAGTAGTCACTATATTAAAATCTAATGGGATAAGGGTGTCTTCATAAAAAGTTACTGTATTCGTGAGTGTTAGACTGTCTTCGTCTAATTGCCAAGACAAGTTATCTTCAATTGTTGGTTTATCGGCAACGCCTTGTAAAGTCACTGTCAGGGTTTTACTTTCGCTTTTATTTTCAACACCTGAAACAGGTATTCCATCAGTTATACCCTCAATTGCAACTGATTGAACGTCAATGCTGAAAGTACCACTAACTGAGCTAATATCCCTAAGTGGAGTAAGTATTATATTATTGTCTAATACATCGATAGCTAGAATAGACCATATATTGCTACCTAATTCAGTGACCGTCGTACCACTTAAACCACTTAGACTCCATCCTGAAGGAAGTGTTAATTCATAACTAAGGCTTTCTGATCCATCAGTATCGAATAATTGACCAGAGAGAATGTCATTCACATTAATAGCTTCGTCTTCTAAGCTATTAATGTCTTTGACGAAAAGCGTTGGTTTATCTGCCTCAGGTTGTACATTAATTGAAATTACTTTGGCCGCCTGTTCTATTGAGTTACCATTATCTTGCTCTGTTGAAATAGCAATAATATCAAAGGTCATTAAGCCAGCGCTATTTAAAGTACTTGTCACAGTAAGCGACTCAAGTTGGCTTTGAGTAATAATGGTACCTTCATTGACTGTATTGGGACCATCATTTTGAAATATTAATATTAAATCAGCATCTATATTTTCAATTCTAAAAGTCAGCAGCTCAGACGTATCATCATCGAATAATGTAGCCTTCAATGTGAGAGGTATAGGATCTCCATCTTCTATAATTGAACCGTCATATAAAGCATTATAATCATAAATAGAGGTAGTATTATCCCATATAGCTAGGTCAGCAACCGAGATAATATCAATATCAATACTACTGACAAGTATAGGTTTTAGGGTACTATCAGACTCTTCAATTTGAACACCAATTACCATGGTTACTGTTTGTGAATTAATAGCGTTAGATGTATTGAGTGCGGGTGTAAATACTAGAGAACCATTAGGTTTAGCGAAATTACCAGTGATGATAGATATTAAAGATCCTGATATAATATAGTCGGTGCCATCATCTGGAATAATATTATCATTTAGCGTTAAAGTACCACCATTTAACGACGCTATATTAACTCTTATTTCAGTGATTACTTCCCCTTCATCAACATCACCAGGATTTGCCACAATAAAAAGGGTAACAGGAGTATCTTCATTGGTTTGATTATCTGTTGCTATTATAATGCCATTACCATCCCGTATTGCCATATTTAACGTATTATCAGAGCTATCGCCGTCAGCATCAGTAACAATAAATGATAAACTATCGTTAAATACTGCTACAGGATAAGCGAAAGTATTGCTATTAATTGTAGTTGAGCCATCTGCTTGAATAGTTATTTCAGCATACTTTTCAGTATCTTCATCATCTACTAAATTAAAGTTTATACCGTTAGCTTCGTCAACAAGGTAATCTATACCTAGATAAGTTACTTGAGTAACTTTTGCTCCATCTGCGCCTTCATTTTGTGTAGGTAGTAGATCAAGAGTGATAGTCTCTCTTTCAGTGAAAGTGGTATCTAATATAGTACTTTCAGGTACATCATCTTTAACTATTACATTAACACTGACAATATTTGATTTATCACCATCTGCGTCTACAGATTGAATATCAAAAAGTAAATTTAATAGGTTATCTGCTTCTCCGTTGGCATGCTCTAACGCTTGGAATTGTTTATATTCATAAGTCTCATCGATATTAAAGCGTATACTAAATACTTGGCTATTATCATTATCAGCGGTAGCTACATACCAATTATTGTCATTAGGTGTGGAGGATATACTCACATTAACACCGTCACTGGTGTTTACATCAATTAAAGTAAAGCTATCGGCAAGTACCACCGCTGTAATATCATCACTACCACGAGTGAGCTCATAGTAACCTACGGAGGCTTCAGCTTTATCGTTTAGGACTAAGTCACCTTCATCAATAAATGCACCAGCATCAGAAAAACTGAGTGTAGGGTTTACGCCATCATCAATTTGTACCTGCATGTCTTGTACAATACGCGTACCATCTTGGTCAATTAATGCTATTGGTACTAAAATGGTTAAACTACTTGATTGCGGGTCTTGATGATCAACCACACCAAACAAGTTGAATAGCACAGTTGTTGAGGCGGGGAGAGGGGAGAAAACATCAGGTATGGTGATAGAAAAGATTACAGTACCATTTATGAGTTGGCCTTGTAAGGTACCATTATCTAAATTATACCAAGTTATCGCTTGTCCATTTTGTGTCAAAACTTGACCGTTACTATCTAGTACAGTAGAACCGTCAACCACGTCATAATCTAGCTCGACCAAAGTATCGGTACCTGATTCACTAATGATTTCACCAAAAGCAAGATCAGTGGCGCTACTAAAATCGATAGGTATTTCAGAAACAATGAGTGATGGAGTAGTAAGTAGTGCACTGTCATCATCAACAACCGTTATAGGTAGTTCACTATACGTAGTGTCGCCATCAAAATCAGTAACATTAATATTTAGAGGTATTTTATTTGTGATATTTTGATCTAATGTTTGGTACAAATTGAACGTATATATTTCATCAATTGTATCACTCGATTCATTGAAACTATTTGATAGTTGAGCGCTAAATATCGGGTTGTCAATATTATCAGTATATCCAGTCAAGATTTTACTATCATTACTTATGTGATATGAAATAATTAGGCCGTTTGCAAATAATTCTGGTTGGTAATTAATTTCACTAAAAGCAACGCTAACAATATTATCTGAGCCAATAGAAGTAGATAATAAGCCAGTCTCTGACTGCGGAGTAGAGACTAAATTTTCTTCATCAATATTTATCGCTTGAATATTATTAAACGTAGGGTTATTACCATCTATGATTGAAAGTGAAATTTCCCCCGTCTCACTATCTGTACCATCAAGATCTTTAGCGCCGACATATAATGTTAAAATAAAATTATCATTGTAAATATGATCAAGTGGCGCTAATTGTTGATAATTGAGTGCTGCAGATAAATCATTACCACTATTTATCGCACTTAGGCTTAATACTAATATATTACTACCCGATACTTGCGCGGTTATCGTTTTGTTATCATCAGATATTGTATAGCTAAGTTTTTCACCAAGACTGGTTAATTGCAAAGATTCAAGTATTTCAAGCTGGTTATTTTCGAACTTTATAGTTTCAGGTAGGAGAATGTCAGAGCCTGCAGTGATGTTAAAGTTAAAGCTTTCAGGTAGTTGATTATCTAAATTAGGTTCATTAACATTAACTTCAAAATCAGCCATTATTGCCATTTTACCATCAATGATAGTGAACGTCGCTTTAGCGGAGTCTTCGGAGTTATCATCATCAATAATATGATAAATTAAGTCGAATGACTGAACCTGCGTATTATCAAAGTTGTCGCCCGCGCTAAAACTCCATGAACCATCAGAGTTAATGATAATATCACCATAAGTCAGGTTAATGGTGGTATTACTTCCATCAGGAATAACATAGTCAATGTTATCAATAGTCACCGAAACTACTTTTAGAGGGCCTTCATCGGTAAAATCATTACCAGTAAAGCTACCAATAGATATTTCATTCTCAACTACTTGATTTTCATCATCAATAGCAAGTGGTGGTGAATCGTAAACTTGAATAGTAGAAGTTAAGGTTACCACTTCAGTGCTACCATCAAGGTCGGTTTGCACAGCATCGATAAGTACTAAGCTCGTTAATTTACCCGTCAGTGTATCGAGGTTATCAACAGCTTCATATAAAGTAACACTGATCCCTTCGTCCAAGATTAGTTTTATAACCATAACTAAGGTATCGTCATTATCTCTAACCAAAATCAATGACTGGCCGTCATCAGCAACAGTAACCGTAACACTTTCATTTTGAGACGTTATTTTATCAAGCTCTGTTTGTATTGAACTTAATTTTAAACTGGAGTCTGTAGTAATTGTTTGATCGTTGATTACAAGTTGATGAGCATCCGTTTGAAAGCCAATAATAGCTACGACAGTTTCATATAAAACATTGGTACGTAAAGCATCAATAAGGGGCATATCATCGGTTGCTATATTACCTGCTAAATCTGAAACCGTTGCAGTTATCTGCCATGAATTAATACTGGAAAAATCACTGATATCTATACCTGATACTAACCAGTGATTGGTACTATCTACTTCACCAATAAATTTTTTAGAAATGCTACTGTCATCAATAATAACCGTTACTGTTTGTCCAATCTCAGCTGTTGTTGAACCTTCGAAATGGTTAATGTTATTTCCTCTCAAGTCAACAACACTTAAACCATTTATTCCTGTATCGATATCAATATTGACTTGGGTATCAATAATGGCTTCATCTAGACTTGTTACGAGATTACCTGCTAAATCACTTACACTGGCTACTGCTGTTATTTCACCTTCTTGATAAGTAGAAATATCATGGTAAATAGACCAGGATAAATCGTCTTCTACTTCAGTAGTAATTATATCTGTATCACCAAGAAGATTACTTAATATAACGGTAACTATTTGGCCTACTTGTATATTACTGACAGTACCTGATACTGTGATAGGACTTATTTCAGTGCTTAACAAAAAGTTATCATCACCTGATTCTATCTTCGTTGTAATCGATGCCTGGCTATCTTTAACTACTGAAGTCTCAATTGAAGCGGGGTTTCCTGCCAGATCAATAATTTCTGCAGAAAATGTAAGTAGTCCATCAGATAAACTGGTTAAATCTATATTTTCTACTTGCCATTTACCATCTAAAACTGATGTAGCAAGGTTTAGAGTGGTACTCCCATCAGTAATAGTTATATTTACCGTTTGGTTATTTTCAACGTTGGTAACAATACCAGAGATATTAACTTGTTTGGATTCAGCAGTATTAAGGATTTCATCAACGGTATCATTATTAGTATCAACTTCAATTGTAATTTGTATTTTAGTATCTTTTATTGTCGTTATAATTGAAGTTACCTGATTACCAGCAATATCACTAACTATGGCAGTATAGGTGATAACCCCGTCGTTTAATGAGGTTAAGTCAGCATCACTAATCTGCCAACCACTCGAAGTCACTTTAGTTAAAAAAGTGAGAGTGGTTAAGCCGTCACTCACCTCAAGAGTAATAGTCTGTGTTTCTTCAACATTACTAACCGCACCTGAGATTTCTACATTACCAACTTCAGCAGCATTAATGACATTGTCGTCAGTATCCTCAGTTGTTTCCACATTAATAGTAATACTCGCTTGTGTATCTTTTTCAGTTATTGCTGATGCTTGTGCCGGGTTACCTGCAATATCGTTTACTTGAGCAGAATAAGTGATAGTGCCATCATTTAAGGAGGATAAATCGGCATCATAAATATGCCAAATGCTATTATCAA
>CAJWZC010000099.1 GCA_913049915.1 uncultured Colwellia sp. | reverse complement strand
TACCTAAACTGGTTTAAAAAAGAATAAAAAGATGGATGTATTATCCATACAAGCTATTCAAGTGGGACAAATAACAGTTGGCCGAGTTTCGCTTCGCTTCACATTTTAACCAACTATTATAAGCCCCTTAAGCGGGCGTTATGTGTTTACCTAAGGAGAGTTTATGAATGCTCATGGTGATTTTTCTCTTTTGTGGGACGGTGACTTATTAATCGTTAAAACATTTGGCCCATTTAATGAAATAGGATTGAAGATTACTATTTCAAAAATTAGAGAGTCAATATTAAGGAAAGACTTAAAATCATGGCGTAAAATGGAAGTTTGGGATGAAGAGACTTTAGGTTCACCTGATGTAGTTTCAACAGGTGAAGCAGTGGCTAAATGGTACAAAGATAATGGATGTTACGCATCTGCAATAATTGTTTGTAATAGTTTACAGGAGCAACTAGTTGATAATATAATTAGTAATAATACCAAGTCATTTCGTAACCAAGAAGCAGCCATGAATTGGCTAAATCTGCAAAACACATAACAAGTAAATAAACTAGGACACGTAACAGTTGGCTACGTTTTGTTTCGCTGCACAATTTTAGCCAACCATTACTTAGCCTGTTATTTGGGCGTTATATTGCACATGAGCATTTGAGTTTAATCAACTTTAGCAGTTCAATTTATACATTTAACTTTAAAAGGAATAATTAAAGTGCCCGATACCTCCGAGACACAACGACTAATACCCAAGTTATCGATATCTTTAAATAAATTTGTGTTGTTGATCTGCTTGCTTGTAATTATATACTTTGGGTACGAAAGGTATGAGCAGCATAAAATTGAGCAAGCCGAAGCTTCGGCTTTTATTATAAATCCTAAAGTTAATGATATTTATTTTTTAGATATGAGACTTATCAAAGACAAATTAGAACGTAAGAACAAATATAAATTAGCTAAAGTAGTACGTGTTAGTGATGATAACGTAGCTATCGTTTATGGGAGCTTTTTCTACCAATGGCAATATGCAGCGGTAAATAGCATCCAGTATGGAGAGCTAAGTAATAGTGATTACTTTACTTTAATACCTGATTATATTTCCTTTAGCAAAATTAAAGAAATGAAGAGTAACGGTGCTATTTATTTAGTTAAACGACCACTTCAAAATAAAATCTATGGGAATTTTGTTAGTCCCGAATAAGTGCAATATAACAAGCAAATTAATCAGGACAAATAACAGTTGGTTTTTGCTCCTGCGTTGCTATTTTAACCAACTGGTATTTACCCATTATTTGGGCGTTAGTTTTTAAAAAGTTTATTAACAATAAGGAGAGTCCAAAGATGGATTATTTTATAGGCGCACTGAAAAAATATGCTGACTTTACTGGTCGAGCACGTAGGAAAGAGTACTGGATGTTCATGCTTATTTATCTGATTATCCAAGTCGTTTTATCAATACTTGGTTTGGATCTGGTTCTTATGGTATTGGGTCTTGGGCTTCTAGTTCCAAGTCTTAGTATTGGAGCTAGAAGGTTGCATGATACAGGGCGATCTGGATGGTGGCAGTTAATTTATTTAGTCCCACTTATTGGTATAATAGTCATGATTGTCTTTTTATCTCAAGATAGCCATGATGAAAATGACTATGGCGTTAACCCTAAAGCTGGTGTTCCCGCATAAAACCATACAAGGTACTCAAACGGAAAAATTACAGTTGGCTCGCGCTTTGCGCAGTTTAGCCTAACTGTATTTTACCGCTTAGTTTAGCGTTAGGTGAACAAGGACGTTATGAGAATATTAATAATTTTACTGTTATTATCTACCCAAGTTATGGCAGATAAATCTAAAGATTTAGCTCACATAGTTTATGTTGCTGCAATGCAAATTGATGATGTAAGTTGGTGCTTCAAAACCTCTGTAAAACATAATGACCAAGGCTGGGAACATTATGCTGATGGCTGGGAAGTTACTGACTTAAAAGGTGTTCGATTAGGGTATCGTGAAATAACTCACCCACATGTCAACGAGCAACCTTTTACTAGGCGCCAATGTGAAATAAAAATACCAGTAGAAATTAATAAGGTTATTGTTAGAGCAAGAAACAATATAAACGGATATGGCGGGCAAACTATAGAGGTAGATTTAAATAATATGGAATCTACTAAATATTCTGTTAAACGATGGGATTTTTAAAGTTTACCTAACAAGCACTTCAAACGGAACAAAAACAGTTGGTTAGGTTCCGCTTCGCTACACATTTTAACCAACTATTTTTGTCCGCTTAAGTGGGCGTATTATGTTTAAAAGTCACAATTATGTGCAATTCAATCAAAAAGGAAAAGTAGTAAAATGTTAAAACTCTCAACTGTATTCTTATCACTGGCTTTGGTTTCTGGCTGTTCAAGTATAGTAAGTGATAGTAAATACCCAGTGTCTATTTCAAGTAACCCATCACAAGCGGATTTTACTTTAAAAAATAGAGACGGTAAAAATGTACATACAGGACGAACGCCCGCAACAGTAACACTTAACGCTTCTTCTGGCTTTTTCAAAGGAGAAACATACAGCTTAATTCTAAATAAAGAGGGTTATGAGGAAAAAACTATAGAAATACAAAGTACAATTGATGGTTGGTATTTTGGTAATATCCTTATAGGTGGCTGGATTGGTATGTTAATTGTAGATCCTGCTACTGGAGCAATGTTTAAATTACCAGAAAAAGCTGATGCTCAATTAAATGAGGTGATTACAGCTAAATCATCTACATCCATCACTATAGCAATGTTAAATGCTATTCCTGAAAAACAGCGCGCTGATCTCGTTCCAATTAAGTAAACATAACAAGGCGCTCTAACGGAAAAATTACAGTTGGCTCGCGCTTCGCTCAGTTTAGCCTAACTGTATTTTTCCGCTTAGCGTAGCGTTATACTTTTTTATTTGATTTTTGACTTTAAAGAGACAAGACCATTACCACCAAGTAAGTGAACTTTAGCTTATTAACTTTTCTGAGCACTCGGTGTTCTCTGTGGTAATTTCTTTGCTCTTGCTGTGTAAATAACCTCGGCTAGGTTATAGTGTACTGGCTTTTAACCACATAGCATCAGCCGCTTGATATTGACCTTGTTTACTATGAACATGCGCCAATGCTTGTAAATCTTGACGGTCATATTGCATACCATATTTAGCGTTTTCTAACTTGATTAGACTACCAAAGGCTTTTTCAGCCATAGAGTATTGCTTACTCTTTAAGGCTAAATGACCTAAGCAACTGAGCCATTTACCACTATGAACATTCTTATGAAGCTGTTTCTGAACTATCGCAATTAACTCATCAGCATGTTTGATAGGTAGATCACGAATCTGCTTTAAAAAGTCGTTACTTGGTGACTTCTTAAAAAGTGGTACCAATAATTTATTGAGCGGCTCAATGACTTCGTTTTCAGCTAGTACCCTGCAATAAGCAAATAATATCGCCTCTCGTTGTTTTAGTTTTCGGCTTAAGCCATTCCAGTTCTCGTGCAATGTATTGTTATCGTGCAGCTTGATACTTTCATTAAAGCTACCGTAATAGGCTAGTTGTTCCCAAACCTGAACAGTTTCGTCGGTAATTGTTTTTTCTTTGCGTGCTGTAGCTAAGTATTGTAGTGCTTGGGTGAAGCGCTGTTCAATGATGCATAAATCAATTTCAAGCGCCAACAAGCGAGCATCATGACCAATTTGTTTATGATTCTCATCAATTAGCACACGTGCTTTAGCGTAGGTTTCAGCTTTATCTTGATTCATTAACAGTTTAATATTAATAATGACACTTTCTAAACCTACATCTTTTAGTTTAATGGTTTCTTTTTCCAGTAAACCTAAATAGTGATTGGTGTTACTGTTTAAGTTTAACTTTGCCGATGCAGAGGCAGCAAGCAGGTAAGCGCTTTGTTTTCTTTTTGATGGAATAGCACTCTTAGCGAATAGCTCTTCTGCTTGGCTATAATCTTCGAGCATATAAGCCGCAAGACCTTTATTGAAGTTGGCAATGCCACGACGCTGTCCAGCAAAAGCCAGTTTATTCCAAGTGCCAAAACTAAAATTTAAGCTACCACGTACTAGCTTTAGACTAATAACAAGGGCAATGAATAGTAGTGTTAACATTATACCCGCAGATAACACTGTCAATTCAATAGTGGTGTTACCAATCGCAATAAGAATATAGCCTTTCTCATCTATCAAGAAAGGACTTATTGCCATCACGCAGAGAAATATGATTAAGGCGACGATAATACGGATCATAACTGATCTCCGCTCACTTTTTTGTTGTCAGCTTTTGATTTGCTTTCTGTTGTTGGCGTTGATTCAGTTTTATTACTTTCTAACTGACTTGGTACTAACTGCTTATCCTTTGGTTTGACACTTTGCGTTCCTTGCTTAGTATCTTTAAGCAAACGTTTTATTGCCGCTAATGAACGTAAATCACTTGGGTAATCATAATAAATGGTCTGTTTTTTGAGTTGCTCTATCGCGTTATAAAAGCGCTTGTTTACCGGTAAGTTCATATCAAAAAATTCATTTAACCATTGTTGAATATCTAGCAAGGTTTGTTGATAAATTTCTTCTTTTTGTTCACTAGCAGCCCATTGAACAAGCTGTACTTTTAAGCTTAAATTCTGTTTTAAGTGCTGCTGTTGATCAGGAGCCATTAACGGTTCAACCATACCTGTTCTACGTCGAACAGTGATAAAGTCATTAAGGAATTTATGCCATGTTTTCGCTAAATTTTCTTGCCAGTCACCAAGGTCGTCAGACAGAACAAAGTCTTCTTTTGTTTTATCGAGCGTTTCAGCTAAATTAACACCCGCTAATACTAAAGTTGGCACCTGTTTGTTAAGTGCCATTAAGGTCAAAATAGCCTCTTGATTTGTTAACGTTGGCATTAACGCTAAGTTTTCAATATCTTCATTAATTAATGCCCGTACGGGCAAAAATTTAGGATGGTCTAATTCTTTGAGGCGATCATCAGCATCACGTAATAAGTTGATAGCAGCTTTAGTATCTCGCTCTAACCACATGGTGCGTGCAGCTACACGAACGAGGTATTCAGCTTCATGTACCAACCAATCACTAGGCTGGCGTTGACGTACTTGCTGATCTAACTGACTTATTTGAGTAGCTAATAGCTGTATTTGACTATCACTATCAATATGTTTTTGCTTGGCGCTTTGTTGTGATTGGCTGGTAGATCTATGCTGCTGTTGCAGTTGGCGGTTAAATTCTGCCGTTAAGTCACTTTTTAGCTGCGCTTGGCTCTGCTGTATTGCTTGCTGATTTTGTTGGCTCAATTTTAGCAGTTGAGCGCCAGTTTGTTGCTGTTGCCAAATATAATGGCCAACAGAAGCGAAAATACTTATTGAAGCTATCACGAGTGCAATAGTCGCGGTTGTATTTGAAGTTTTTTCAACGATTACAGGTGTGTTTGACGGGGAAGGTTTCTTCGCTACCGTTTTATTTACCTTGGTATTAGGTATAGGGCTTGCTTTAGCATTACTACCTGATGACTGTGTAGCGGCCTCTTTTTTCTCGGTGTCGCTATTATCCGATAGGTTGTGTTTAGAGACTTCGTTATCCGGCATAATTCTATATTCCATCGTTATTTACTATTCTAAATACTTTATACCAATCTCACTAATTTTGAGATCATTTTTACTGGTTAAAACAACAAACTACTTCGTTATTTATTTAATAATTAGAACAACTAGTTATTAAAGTAAATACCTTGTATTTAGCCATTTCCCTACGTATAAAGTAGACCTCCCAATTAATAAAACTGGTATTACGAACAAGAGAGTGCTTGTAAGATATTACAGAGTACTTTTGAGCTAGCGCTATGGGTATTTATTACCTGTGTTAAACCTAAGGCTTTAGCATTTTTCTCAATACGGTCACTGACCACTATCCATAGACACTGTGATTGCCAATAATTACCTATGTTATCAGTGTTCTCTGTATTATTAGTTACATGGGCTAGGTATTTTACTAATGTTACTAATATATCGTTACTGGTAACGACAATACAGTTTATTTGTTGTGCTCGCCATTGCTCAGCAATATTTATCGCTAATGTTCGCCATACACGCTGGTAACTTTCGACATAACTAACGTTAGCTCCGCGGAGGATTAAACTATTGGCAATATGTTCTCGTCCACCATTACCACGAAATATAACTACTTCTTTCCCTGTTACTTTAGCTAATTGTAGCAATTTAAGTAAGCCTTCACTGTGCTCTTGCTCAGGAGGAGGAGTTATAGTGTTAGTAATGCCAAGTGCTTGTAATGCTTGTTTGGTGGCATTACCGACAGCAAAAATGGTTTGGGATAGATTGTTATGTAGTGGATAGCTGGCGTGAGTAAATTCAACGGCAGCAACACTGACAAAGATAAGAATATCGGCATGTTGTAACGCTATGGCTATACTATCAGCGCTGTTGTTACTTTGGTAATCGAATAGGGTTTGGCTGGTATTAGCTATGCCTTGTTGATCAAGTAACAAGGCAAGTTGCTGAGCTTTAGCTTTAGGTCTAGTGATTAAGACCCTAAGTGCTTTACCTGATACAAGTAAAGTCGACTCATTGGTAGGTGTCTCAAGTATTGTCACTTGAGACACCTTTGTTCTTTGTGACGCCAATGGTTTAGTTACTTTCGGCATTATCTGAATAAACTTGCTGTAAAATTTTATCCGCACCTCGGCTAAGTAACTCTTGCGCGAGCTTGTGTCCTAGCGCCTCACCTTCTTCAACAGGGCCAGTGATTTCACTTTCAATCATTTCACTACCATCGACAGCACCAACTAAGCCACGTAAATGGATGTTTTTTCCATCAGCAGAAATGACACCATAGCTACCGATAGGTACCTGACAACCACCTTCAAGGGCTTTATTCATCGCACGCTCTGCTAGAACACGAATACGGGTAGTGGTACATTCTAAAGGAGCTAATAATGCTTTGATTTTATCATCACCATGACGACACTCAATACCCACAGCGCCCTGACCATTGGCAGGTAGCATTTCTTCTGGTTCGATAAATTGCGCAATACGTTCTTTCATTTCTAAGCGAATGAGGCCAGCAGCCGCTAATATGATGGCGTCGTATTGACCCTCATCTAATTTTCTTAAGCGGGTGTTTACATTACCACGTAAAACACGGATATCTAAATCAGGACGATTTGCTTTCAATTGGCACTGACGGCGTAAACTTGACGTACCAACAATAGCGCCTTGGGGTAAATCGCTTAATGATTTGATGGTATTAGAAACAAAAGCATCACGGGGATCTTCACGAGGACAAATGACTTCTAATCCTAAGCCGTCTGGAAAATCGACCGGAACATCTTTCATTGAATGAACAGCTATGTCAGCACGGTCTTCAAGCATGGCTACTTCAAGCTCTTTAACAAATAATCCTTTACCACCAATTTTGGCTAAAGGCGTATCTAAAAGAATATCGCCTTTCGTTGTCATCGTAACTAATTCAACGTTTATGCCGTCATGAAAATGCTCAAGCTGTGCTTTAACATATTCAGCTTGCCATAAGGCGAGGGCGCTTTTACGCGTGGCAATTCTTACCGTGGTGTTATTCATGCAATCTATCCAAATATAATATGTTTATACCAATCAAACTAATCTAGTTGGTATTACTGTGCCGAAAGCGTTAATTCAGTTTCAGCTTGTGTGCTAACTGCATTTGATAAAAACTGCCAAAATTCTTCACCACTACGTTTATCTGTCCAACTATCGTTAGTTAAGACAAAATGGTGACCGTTGAATTTTGTTGCTACCCATATTTCTTGCAATGGGGCTTGCTTGTTTATAATTACTTTACTGTTATTTTTAAACGTCAGCGTTAATAATCCGCCAACGCCTTCGTAATCTATGTCGACACCAGAGTCTTCAATCGCTTCTTCTATCGCGAGAAGAAGCGCTTCGGCGATTAAGTTGTATTGGCTATCGTTCATTGCCTATCCTTTAAATATTATTATTTGTCTAAACGGGTATTACACCAATGATATTAATTAAGTAATCATTTTCAAATGGCTTAAATATTTAATAACGTTGTTGCTGTCAATCCCAATGGCTAGCTATTGGTCAATTAAGCGTCTTGTTCTTAAAAATTTATTCTTATTGCTGATTTTAAAATGAAAGCTGTAACCTTAATTAATTCAAATGGTATTATTGTTGATAAGCATGTGAGTATAATAGCAATCAGACAAAATAAATATAGATATAGAGTGGTTAAGTTATGCTAATAAGCTTGATTTAAACGACTTTCATGGCAAAAAATCATCATGCGTACCAATAGACTTCATTACTTACATCAAATGCCAGATAAAAAATTCAATTTCAAATCGATTTTACTCACTTTTATTGCCGCTATTTTTTTATCTGCTTGTGGTATTAAAGGTGATTTATACCAAACACCAGAGCAAGCGGTTATCCCACAAAACAAAGTGGTTGAGCAGAATGATACAAGTCAAAAGGTAAATATAAAAAAAAGTGTTAAACCCCAAGATTTAACACTGATAACAGTTGATGAGTCGGAACAACAGCAAGCAGTTCTGCAGTCAACTGAGCAAACTACTTCATTAGTTAAGCAGCCAACAGACCAAGTTAAAGAGCAACAATAATGCTAGTCAATTTTTCTAAAATGCATGGTTTAGGTAATGATTTTTTAGTGCTTGATAATGTCACACAAAATGTTTTTTTATCGCCAGAACTCATTACTAAATTTGCCCACAGAAACTTCGGCGTCGGCTTTGACCAGCTGTTAGTTGTTGAACCGCCTTATGATCCAGATTTAGATTTTCATTACCGTATTTATAATGCTGATGGCAGTGAAGTTGGCCAGTGTGGCAATGGCGCTCGTTGTTTTGCCAAATTTGTCCGTATGAAAGGCTTATGTAATAAACATAAGATAAAAGTTTCAACCAGCACAGGTAAAATGAATTTACACATCGAGCGTGATGGTAATATTTCAGTCACTATGCCGGTGCCACAATTTGAACCAAAAAAAATACCTTTTAGTGCACAAAAAATGGAAGGTACTTATATTCTGCGTAGTGAAAGTGAAACTGTTTTATGTGGTGTTGTCTCAATGGGCAATCCGCACTGTGTCGTCACGGTAGATAGTGTTGTTGAAGCAGATGTTGAATCACTTGGGCAAGAATTATCTATACATGAACGCTTCCCTGAAGATGCTAATGTCGGCTTTATGGAAATTATTAGCCCTAATTATATTAAATTAAGAGTATATGAGCGCGGCGCAGCTGAAACTTTAGCTTGTGGTAGTGGAGCCTGTGCAGCCGTTGTTATTGGTTATATGCAGAAAAAGCTAGCCAAGCAAGTAACGGTTGAACTACCTGGTGGTAAATTACGTATATTTTGGCAAGGACCAGGGCATCCAGTAAAAATGTCTGGTCCAGCAACGCACGTGTTTGATGGTCAAATATCCATATAAAGCGCTACTTCTCCCAATGCCCTATTAGCGATAAAACCTATGAAAGAAGACATAAACAAGATGAATGATGTGCAACAAAGTATCAATAGTGAAGATATTCCATTAACGGATGAGTTAGTGATTAGTTACTTACAAGATAATCCTGAGTTTTTTAATCGTAATAATAGTTTAATGACCAGCTTACGCTTAGTTGATGAGCAACGCGGTACTGTTTCTTTAGTCGAGCGTCAACAGCAACAGCTTCGCCATAAAGTCCATGGGTTAGAAGATGAGATTACCCAGTTAATGTCGATCGCTACTCATAATGAGCAATTATTTGTACTTTATAGTGACCTTTATCTACGCTTACTTGATTGTCAATCAGCAGAAGAGTTACTCGATTGTTTGCATCAAGTGACCACTGAATTATTATCTTTATCTTCATTTAAGTTATGGTTAATTCCGACCAATAATATTGAAGTTGCTCACCATAGCTTATCAACCAATGATTGTACTGGTGTGATGCAAAATCGATTGACCAATGATGAATATTATTTTGGTCGCTTGCAAGAAAGTGAACAAACATTGATTTTTTCTAAGCCATGCTCAGGTTCAGTCGTCTTGATTAAGCTAACACATGATGACAAACCAGTGGGATTCTTAGCTATTAGTAGTGAAGATGCTCACCACTTTGATCCGCGTATGGATACTTTATTACTTAATCAATTCAAGAGGCTAGTGGCTAAATTATTACATCAACAGTTAGCGCGATAACTATTTTAGGGTTGAGACTATGCAAATCTATCGACGTTTAACCATGATTAAAGCCATTAGCTTTGATTTAGATGACACCTTATATAACAATCGCCCAGTAATGCTGGCGATTGAAAAAAAGATGGTGAACTACTTTACTGAAAAGTTTAGTACTTTATTACCCGAGTTATCATCTGAACCAAAGCCGGTTTTTAATCGATATTTTTGGGCACCTTATCGCCAACAAGTAATTAAAGCACATCAGGATATTTCTCACGATGTAGTAAAACTTCGCTTTGAGACTTATCGCTTAGGTTTACTGGCGCATAATCTCTCACTCGATGAAGCAACGACAGAAGCACAAGCGGCCTTAGATTACTTTATTAGCTTACGTAGTGACTTCACCGTGCCAAAAGTTAGTCATGAACTCTTAGCTACTTTAAGTAAAGTATTTCCGTTGGTGGCAATCAGTAACGGCAATGTAGATACTAAAGCTTTAGGTATTGGTCATTATTTCAAACATATTTATCACGCGGGCTTTCAAGCCGGTGAGGATAATAATGAAAGTGAGTATTTATTAAGGCAAAAGCCCGCTATAGATATGTTTACTTTAGTGTGTAAACAGTTAGCTATTCCAGCAGAGCAGTTATTACATGTCGGAGATTGTGGTGTTGCCGATATCTATGGTGCGTTAAATGCAGGTTGTCAAACCGCTTGGTTACCACAATACGGCATTGGTAAAAAGTTGCGACAAATCCCTCATATTGAATTAGCTCAAATTAGTGACTTGTCACAACTATCGTTTTGACATAGATTTAGTCTTCGTTGAGTCAAATAAGGCGGTAAGCTTCTGTTTTATATAACATCGGAATGATAATAGTAAACCCTGTGCCTTGCACGCTGTGTTGAGTATAGGTAATAGTACCCTGCAACTTTTGTGTAACTTGATTATAGATAATGGGCATAACTAAACCAGAGCAACTGCTATTACGCTTAGTGGCATAAAATAGTTCAAAAACTTTATCTTTTCCTTCATTACTTAAACCTACACCATTATCAAAGTAATCAATAATTAGCTGAACATTAGTGACGCTAACACGGATGGTAATGCAGGGAGAGTCAATTTCATTAAAAGCATGCGTTAGTGAGTTTTCAATCAGTTGCGTTAATACATCAATAATGACGTCTTTATAACTATTAACTATCACGTCATCAATAAGAGCAAGGTTAATTGTGTCTTCTGTTCTTTTAACACCGATTGATAGGAGTCACTGAGTGATTTAATCAATTTATTAAGGGAGAACTTTTGTGTTTGCTGACGTTCGCTGTGTGTCGACAGAGATTTAAAATTTTTAATAAGCTGAATCGACTTAGTTAAACTACTATTGAGTCGTTTGATACTTAATCGACAGGCTTCTTCACTTCGTTGTAATTCACTACGTGTTAATTGTTACGACTTTATCTTTATAAATACTTTTTCTATCTCGTCTTCTATTTGACTTATGGATGTAATCATAATGCCCAAAGGGGTATTAAGTTCATAGGCAACGCCAGTCACTCAACCATAGAGACTATTTTTTCAGAAGTGATAAGCCTTTCTTGAGTGTTTTTTAAACTTATTAATGTTAACTCAAGCTCTTTATTAGAAGCCGCTAATGCTTGTGTTCTATCAGATACTTTGTCCTCTAAATGTAAGTTTAATTCATTAATCTTTTGTTTTTTAATTAACATTTATTTTATAGCGTTGAAAGCGATGCTTGATATTGTTGGCAAAGGCTAGTGAAATTAGGAATAACATCAGGGACGTTGTAGTTCCTACTGCTAATGTTTGTATTAGCTTTAGTTGGTTCTTTTTATGTAACGCAACTTTCTTTGATAGTACTACATTCTCAATATCATCTAGGTATGTCCCTGAGCCAATAGCCCAATGCCAGTCTTTAAATCCCTTGATGAATGACGTTTTTTTGGGCGGGTAAACCAGTGCTTGGTTTAATGGTACCGATGTAGGATAGATAATCTTCGCCGCGTTGTGCCGCTTTTATGATTTCTTGTGTAATTAAAAAGTCATTGTTGTCGACCAGATTTAGTCTATTCTTACTAATGTGTTTTTTTCAATGTGGTTAAGGTAAGTTCCTTCTTCATTGACTACAAAAATATAGCTATCTTTACCGTATTTTACTCGACTAATACGCGCTAATATTTCTTTTTTTAGTTATTCTTCATAATCGAGAACATAGTCGCCAGTACCAATAAACCAATCAAAAGGCGCGAAATATTTACTGTAACCAATATTTTCATATTCAGTATCAGCAGGCTTTTTCCACCACCATCGAAAAAAACCTTCACCTATCGAAGTAGCGATATTACTGAGGTTACGAATAACATAACTACCTTTTACATCTTTAAAATCCTAGATATTGGTGTTTTGTAACTGTGGCAAGCTAGGGTGCATTACAGACAATCCCTCG
>CAJWZC010000098.1 GCA_913049915.1 uncultured Colwellia sp. | reverse complement strand
TTGTGTTCGGTAAAAATTATCAAGCCCTTCAATACTCGGAAAAATGTGATGTGCGTAATTTCCCCACATGGTTGAGAAACTCATGTCCCATAAAAAAATATTTTCATTAAATGCTTCATCTATAAAGTTTGAAACAAAGGGACTACTTGCTTGTGGTTTTTTGAAATGATCAAAACCTATTTCCCATGCCTTATAATAAAAATCAATGTAAGCAGGCTTATCATCAAATATTGGCCGAGGTAGTTTATCCTTATTTTCTTGAAACGTTGGAATATCAATACCCGAGTACGTTTTTTTAGGGTAATACTTTCCAAGTGTGCTGGTGTCTTGAATGACTATTTTTTCTAGTGGAATAGCATTTATATTAATAGAAAACGTTGTAATGAATAGCAATATAAAGCAATAAGGCAAACGAATTTTTCGGTTTAATTGTTGTAGTTCAAAATGGTACATTTAATTATCACTTTAGTGTCTGTCGGATTTTGATAATCACACTTAAAATAGTAAAAATCGTCTAACTATCTTCATTAACACATAATTGAACGTTTAAATTTACACATAAAAAATTCCCATACTAAATTTATCATGGAAATATTCACAAAAATCATTTTAATTACAATGAGTTAATATTTCTTTGTTCTTTGCTATATTGACTTGGTGTCATACCAACAAGTTTTAAAAAAGTGTTAAACGTTGCTTTTGAATTAAAACCTGACTTATCTATAACTTGCAACATGTTGATTTTTAAATTTTTATTTCAATGATGATTTTACATAACACAACAAAAAAACCAATTCTACCCAAGAGGCAGTACCTACCATGTATTTAGGCGATTTAATAAGCCCCTTTCCATCTAATACTAACTCTTTAAGCATACGGTTATCGTTAATTTCTAATACAAAACGTTGAGTAAATGATACTGGTACGGTAATTTTAATTCTACCGTCAATATATTTACCTTCATGTATTATTTGAAACCAAGTGACATTACTGTCTAATTTTTGACGGTAACTCATCAAACATTAACTTAAAATGTCGACTAAAGTAACTGTGATCAGTAAAGCCCGATTGATACGCTATCTGAGCAATAGGTAGTTTAGTTTCAACCAATAAGCGCCTTGCGTTATCTAAACGTATCTGACGAATAAACTGTTTTGGCGTTTTAGCCAAGTATTTTCTAAAGCGTCGCTCTAAAGCACTAACAGATAAATGAGCAATTTCGGCAAGTTGATTTATTGATATATCTGTATGAAAATTATCCCTAATATACTTAACTGGAATGTCCAACTTATCAATGCCGGATAAAGTTTTAACTGTTTCCTGCAAGTGACGCGTCACACCATATGAGCCAACAATCACGTTGTACTCATCAAACAATGGCCGTTTTGAGGTTGAAAACCACGCAAGTTCACCTGATAAATTGATATTCATTTCTAAACGGTCAGTCACCGTATCACCAGACATCACTTTTTGATCATCCGCAATAAATTGTTTGGCTATATGATTAGGAGAGAACTCATTATCTGATTTACCTAGAACTTGTTCTAAGTTTGTAAAACCAAGATGTTGTATAAAGAGTTGATTCGCGTAAACCACTTTACTATCGATATCTTTTATCCAAAAAATAATATCGGGTAGCATGTCAAACATAGTTAAAATCTGCTGAACACTCACCCTATTTAATAATGACTCTCTGAGCATAAACATCACACAATGAAGAAAAGTCATTTATCATAACAAATAAACAAACCTAGTAAACGCCGATTTTGTTGCATTTAAAACCGATTTTATATTAACCGTAGATTCTCCTTATCGATATACTGAATATAACAAAAATTAACCAACTAGCTTTTTTCTTAAAGTTAGGTAAAACCTATTGAGCTATAAATATGAGTAAATTACACCGAGGAAAAGTTCGATTAGGTATGGTTGGAGGTGGTGAAGGCGCTTTTATTGGGGCTATTCATCGAATGGCAGCACAATTAGATGGTCAAATAGAATTAGTGTGCGGTGTTTTCAGCGCTCAAGCCGAAAAATCAAAACGTTTTGGACAATCATTATTCTTAGCCGATGAACGTTGCTATGCATCATACCAAGAGATGTTTGCACAAGAGTCTACTTTAGCACCCGAGCAACGCATGGAGATGGTGGCTATTGTAACGCCTAATCATTTACATTTTCCTATAGCCCAAATGGCGCTTGAATATGGCTTTCATGTAATTAGTGATAAACCGGCAACGTTAACCCTTACAGAGGCTTTATCATTAAAAACAACAATTAAAGAGACGAGATTACTATACGGTTTAACGCATACTTATACGGGTTACCCTATGGTAAAAGAAGCAAAGTATCGTTTATCGCAAGGCCAATTAGGTAAAATTAAAAAAGTTATTGTTGAGTACCCACAAGGCTGGTTGGCAAGTGAAAATGATGAGGCAAGTAAACAAGCAACTTGGCGTTTAGACCCTACTAAAGCAGGTATTAGTTGCTGCATGGGTGATATTGGCGTACATGCTGCTAATTTAGCCGAGTATGTTACAGGACTTAAAATCACATCATTGTGTGCGGAGTTAACCACTAATGTTGATGGCCGATTATTAGATGATGACGGTACCATTTTGCTACGTTTTAATTCAGGCGCACATGGTGTATTACTTGCGAGCCAAGTCTGTGTTGGTGAAGAAAACAGTCTTAAAATAAGAGTATACGGTGAGGATGCGGGCATTGAATGGTCACAACTTGAGCCAAACAGTTTATTGATGAAGTATCAAAATAAGTCAACACAGCTCATAAGAACTGGTGTTGGCCAAGTGTCTAAAAACACTCAAGCGAGTATACGTACACCCGCTGGCCATCCCGAAGGTTATCTTGAAGCTTTCGCTAATATTTACCTACAATTCTCTAAACAAGTTATAAAGCATGATGCTGCGATCAAAGTCACTAACATAAATAATATTAATCATACTAGCGATTTCCCTGGTATTGATGAAGCAATTCGCGGCATGGCATTTATTGAGAATGTAGTGGCGGCAAGTCAATCAGAATTTAAGTGGCATACTTTCTCATTAACGCCAGAAGATATAAAACCAAGAATAATGAGTAATAAGGAATAAAGTAATGAATAAAATTAAAGGTCCAGCTATTTTTCTTGCTCAATTTGTTTCTGATGAGGCACCTTTTAATAACTTACCGACATTGTGCCAATGGGCAGCAGGTTTAGGTTATAAAGGTATTCAACTACCCACTGACCCAAGGTTAATTGATTTAGAAAAAGCAGCACAAAGCCAAGCGTATTGTGATGAAATAACCGCAATAGTAGCAGGAGCGGGTCTGCAAATAACCGAACTTTCCACACATTTGCAAGGCCAACTTGTTGCCGTTCACCCCGCTTATGATCTCATGTTTGACGGATTTGCTCCTGAACATTTACGTAATAACCCCGTAGCACGAACCGAGTGGGCAACAGAGCAGTTAATATGTGCGGCTAAAGCAAGTGTCCGTTTAGGATTAAAAGCACACGCCACTTTTTCAGGTGCATTACTGTGGCATACTTTTTACCCTTGGCCACAGCGTCCTCTGGGTTTAGTTGAGTTAGGTTTTGAAGAATTAGCTAAACGCTGGTTACCTATTTTAGATGCTTTTGAACTAGCTGGGGTTGATGTATGTTATGAATTGCATCCTGGTGAAGATTTACACGATGGAGCAAGTTTTGAACGCTTTCTTGACGCGGTCAATAATCACCCTCGCGCTAATATACTTTACGACCCAAGTCATTTTGTATTACAGCAACTCGACTATCTAGCCTTTATTGATATTTACCACGACAGAATTAAAGCTTTTCACGTGAAAGATGCAGAGTTTAACCCCTCTGGTCGCTCTGGCGTTTACGGCGGTTATCAATCTTGGCAAGAGCGCCCGGGAAGATTTCGCTCATTAGGTGACGGACAGATCGACTTTAAAAGTATCTTCAGTAAATTGACCCAATATGGTTTTCAAGGTTGGGCTGTTTTAGAGTGGGAATGTTGTATAAAGCATCCTGAAGATGGTGCCAAAGAAGGCGTAGCCTTTATCAATCAGCACATCATTAATCCTACAACTAAAGCTTTTGATGATTTTTCTGCGACCTCACATGATGATAGCTTTAACAAAAGCATTTTAGGTTTATCAGATTAATAGCACGACTCATACCAAATGCATTATCTCTGTAAGAAATAATAAGAAAGGATTAGATCATATGACAACAACATCAAACAGCGCATCACTCCTATTTAGAGCATGTTGCATAGCATTAACAGTAACCGCGATGACCTTTGCCATTCGCGCTGGCATATTAAGTCAGTTAAGTGCAGATTTTGGATTGAGTGATGGTCAATTAGGTTGGGTTAATTCCATGGCCTTTTTGGGTTTTCCTGTGGCTATGATGATTGGTGGTGGTTTATATAATAAATTTGGTGCAAAAAAACTACTTATTACCGCTTTTATTTGTCACCTACTTGGTTTGATATTAACTATTACCGCAGTTAATTTCTGGGGTTTAATCATTTCAACCTTCTTTATTGGTTTTGCTAATGGCGCTGTAGAAGCGGGATGTAATCCACTGATAACTCAATTGTATAAAGATAATAAAACAACCATGTTAAATCGTTTCCACGTATGGTTTCCTGGCGGCATCGTGATTGGAGCAATTATCTCTAAACTAATGACAGATGCTGGCTTAAGCTGGCAACTACAAATAGCGGTAATGCTTATCCCTACTGCTGTTTATGGTTTCATGGTATTTAAACAACAATTCCCACAAGTACACCAAGACTTATCAGCCTCGACAATGAGTAATATCAAAGCGATGACACAACCATTGTTTATTTTTATGCTGGTATGTATGACGTTAACAACAACCACTGAACTTGGCACTCAACAATGGATTGACCGAATTTTATCTGCATCAGGCGCTTCGCCTATGTTAATCATGGCAATGATTACGGGTGTCATGGCCGTTGGTCGCTATTTTGCCGGCCCTATCATTCATCGATTTAACCCTGTTGGCGTATTATTAGCCTCGGCGGTAATTTCTACCGCTGGTATTTATTGTTTAAGTATTGCTACCGGCAGTGCAGTCTATTTTTCTGCACTGTTATTTGCAGTAGGTGTTACCTATTTCTGGCCAACCATGATCGGCTTTATTGCCGAATATATTCCAAATACTGGCGCGCTTGGTTTATCAATAATGGGGGGTGCAGGCATGTTTGCAGTAAGTCTGTGGAATCCGATTATTGGCCAATGGATAGATGGTGCTAGATCAGCCGCGCTACTCAAAACCAATAATGTGGTAGATGCTGAATTACTTGCTGGCCAAAGTGTTCTGTCTAATCTTACGGTATTTCCAATGATATTAATTGTTGCTTTTGCCTTGTTATATTTGTCTATGAAAAAGCGTGGTTTTGAGAAGTAAATTCACTCATGAACACTTACTAATATTTATTTTAAGATACTGTTCCAAATTAACGGTACTTTAGTGAACATAGCGACAACCTTACAGGGTGAAGAACATGAAGCAAAACCAAGATGAAGATAATACGGTTAATGATGAATCACGACGCAATTTTTTTCGTGGTTTAACCATGCTTGTAGGCAGTACTGCGGCAACGGTATTGTTAACCAGTAACTCGATTTCTGTGGCAATGGCGTATTCGCTACAACCAACTTCACTGCTTAATGCCCCTGTTTTTGATGGTAAAGTTTTTAGTTTATTACAGCTAAAAAAATTACAAAAAATTTGCGCTATTGTCATTCCTCAAACAGATACATTAGGAGCCGCAGAGGTCAATACACATGGTTTTATTGATAACCAGCTTTTTCATTGCTATGAAAATTCTGAGCAAGAACAAATGAAGGCTCTGTTAACACTCATAGAACGGGTATCAAACCAGCAGTTTTCATCATCGTTTACTGCCCTTAATTCAAAACAGCAATTTGATTTATTAACGGATCTAGACTTAGGCCAAAACAACTTTAATGCAAAGCAACGAACAGATTTCAAAGTATTAAAACGGTTAATTTGCTTTGGGTATTACACCTCAGAAGTAGGCGCATCAAAAGAGCTACGTTACTTAGCTGTACCCGGTGGTTATAAAGGGTCTATTCCTTATAAAAAAACTGATGCGAGTTGGGGTTCACAAGGATTATTTTATTAGCTTATCCCTATATTATCCATTAACTCAAATTAATCCGAGATCACTATGACTGAAAATATATATATAAATAAAAGCGAAGAAGTTTATGACGCTATTGTTATTGGATCAGGTATTTCTGGTGGCTGGGCAGCAAAAGAATTTTGTGAGCGAGGCCTTAAAACCTTAATGATTGAGCGCGGTAGAGTCGTTGAGCATAGAAAAGACTATACCGGTGAAAACAAAACACCTTGGGAACAACCTTTTCGAACCAAGGTAGACAACCTATTGGTTGAACAGCAGTACAGTATACAAAAGCAATGTTATGCGTTTACCGATGCCACTAAACACTTTTTTGGCAACGATAGAGATTTACCTTATACCACGGCAAAAAATACAAACTTCACCTGGATAAGAGCCAACCAACTCGGTGGTAAATCGTTATTATGGCATCGCCAATCTTATCGTTTAGGTGAATTTGATTTTCAAGCCAATAAAAGTGATGGCTACGGAAACGATTGGCCAATACGCTACAAAGATATTGATAAATGGTACTCGCACGTAGAGACGCATGCTGGTATTAGTGGCGCATTAGATAATTTAGAAAATTTGCCTAATGGTGAGTTTCTTCCTCCCTTTGAAATGAATTCACCCGAAAAATCTATTAAGAAAAAGTTGGCTGAACTTTATCCTCAAAGACCTTTGGTCATGGGGAGAACAGCACATTTAACGAAACCAACAGAGATGCATTTGTCTCAAGGTCGAGTGCAATGCCAAACACGAAATGAATGCCAAGCAGGTTGTTCATATGGTGCTTACTTTTCAACACAAAGCTCAACCCTGCCCGCAGCGGCTGAAACTAATAATTTGCACATAGCCCCCAATAGCGTAGTACACAGTCTTATTTATGATGAAGTGTCTAATCGTATCAAGGGCGTTCGTGTTATTGACAACGATGATTTAAGTGAACGAGAGTATTTTGCTAAGGTAGTTTTTGTTTGCGCCTCTACTATTAGCACAACCCAAATTTTAATGAATTCAATCTCTAAAAAATTTCCTAATGGTATTGCTAACAGTTCAGGCGTATTAGGCCATTATCTAATGGATCATAATTACAATGCTAATGCGAGTGGTGATATTGAAGGTTATGAAGATGAATACGAAAAAGGTCGACGCCCAACAGGCATGATGATGCCTAACTTTTATTATAAACCCGACTCAAAACGTAACTTCCTAAGAGGTTATGCTTTAGCAGGTGGTGCATACAGAGAAGGCTGGCAAAGTACACAACATCAAGATGGTTTAGGGGTAGATTATAAAAAAAAATTAAAAGAAGCAGGAAAATGGCGCTTTGGACTTTATGCTCAAGGTGAGATGTTACCACGTTTTGAGAACCTGATGAGTTTGCATCCTACGTTGAAAGATAAGTGGGGAATTCCGCAAGTTGAATTTGATTGTCGATTTAGTGAGAATGAAACCGATATGATGATAGATGCAGCAGAGCAAGCAGAAAAAATGTTAAAGGCTATTGGCTTGCAGAATGTAACAAGTAGCGTTAGTCATGGCACACCTGGCTTAGCTATTCATGAGGTGGGTACAGCCAGAATGGGGATAGACCCAAAAACCTCTATTTTAAATGCTTATAACCAAAGCCATGACATACCCAACTTATTTGTGACTGATGGATCAAGTTTTTGTTCGTCAGCAGTACAAAATCCTAGCCTAACTATTATGGCTTTAACCGTTCGCGCAGTAGATTATTGCGTAAAAGAAATGAATGCTAAACGACTTTAAAGAGAGAATTATGAAATTAAATCACTTACTAAAAAAAATCATGACCATTACGATGTTAGTCCCTTTTCTGACCAGCGTAAATGCACACGAAGTCGATACGTCAGCATCAATAAAAGCAGTGCCCATGCTCAGTGTACAGTTATGGTCAGTTAAAGATGTTATTACTGAGGACTTTGCAGACACACTAACAAAGTTATCAAACATGGGCTTTGAAGGCGTTGAATTTGCAGGTGAATTTGGCCCATATGAAAATGATGCGAAAGGGTTAAAGCGCTTTTTAGATTCCATAAATCTTCAAGCCAGCGGTGCTCATGTCTCTTTTGAGCAACTCAATCAAGAAAACTTTCAAAAAACAGTCGGTTTTTATAAAGAATTAAACGTTGATACTCTGATCATCGGTTGGGATGAAAGATCGTCAACCCCTGAAGGGATAAAAAAAATTGTTGTATTACTTAATAAACTTGATAAAAAGTTAGCTCCTTATAATATTAAAACGGGTTTTCACAACCATAACAGTGAATTCAATGACTTTGAAGGCGTTACTTATTGGGACTATTTAGCAATGAACACTGCTGATTCTGTAGTATTACAACAAGATGTAGGTTGGACTACTTATGCAGGTAAAGACCCCGTTGAGTATGTAAAAAAGTACCCAAACAGAACATTTACCACCCATTATAAAGTACGTATTCCTGAAGGGATTACAGGTAAAAAACCTATTATTGGACAAGATACTATTGATTGGATTAGCCTGTTAAATGCCAATATTAATGTAGGTGGTACCAAGTGGATTGTTGTCGAGCAAGAAGAGTACCCTAATGGTTTAAGCTCTTTGGCAGCCGTTGCTGCATCTAAACAGGGTTTAGATAAATATATCAAACAACTCTAATACAAAGTGATACAAAACAATATATCATAAAAAATGCGACTCATTGAGTCGCATCTTTATATCTAGCTTATATGGTGCATCCTGCACACATATTTAATGATCTCATTTCTTCCTTGAACAACTATCCTTAGTATATTCCTTATGAGTCCACTCATATCCATTTTGGGTAACGATTAGGCTACCCCTTTAATCATCCGTAATTAGTGCCTTCCTGACCTTACTTCCCTTAAAGTTTACAATTCAACCAGTCCGTGTTGTATCCCTAAATTAACTTTCCTTCGTTAACATTCCTTAGTAATAGTCTTCCATAACTACTGTCTTCCTGACCTTGGTTATCCTTACCAAGCCACATCCTTGTTCATTCTCTCCATAGTGGCATCCTACCACTAGACTTCATCCTTAAAGCCTCCCTGTTAAACCCTATCTTAAATAATACTAAGTATTATTTAAGATTAAAGCATCCTGCTTTAGGTTTTCCTTTTTTATCTGACACAAGTATCCTTACTTACATCTTCCCTGAAGTACATCCATGCATTCCATTAATTCAACTCAATCCTTAAGTTATGTTACCTTCCTAGGTAGTCCTTAAGTCACTAGATTCCATTTAGTAACTTCCATCTTCCTTAATTACATTACATGTAATGCTGAAGCTCCCTGCTTCTTGTCTTCCTGACATGATATATAATACACTTAAATATAGGTTAATTAAGTTTGTTAACAAGAAAGATCTAAGTGTAATAGATATGTAACAGTTTATATTTTATATTATTTGTTATTAATCAATAAGGTATAGGTTTTATTTTTAATATTATTACAATGATTGCCCATATATCTTACAGTTATGTAAGACATGTCTTACATAACAAATAGCATTTTGTCGGTACTGTTTTTTATTACGAAATTAAATTAGGACGGAAGAGATAAAATACAAGCTAACAGCGAGTAATAAATATTTATTATTCTTTATCTCGATAGTGAACCATCACCGCACCATAGACATTTCCTACTGTGACTTCTTTTACCGTGTGATAATCAACATGTTTGAAGAACTCTTTAAATTTTCCTGAGGTAGCATATACAGCAACCCCTTCACTATCGGGGTGTTCATCAAGAACTGTATTAACGGCTGCCATTAAGTAGTGGCCAAAACCATGCTGTTGATGCAGTGGGTGCACCGCAATAAATGACAGAAAATGAAATATTTTCAAGGGCACTGCTGTCAATACAGTTTGTTCTTTTTGCATCATTTGCTTAGTACTAAAGTAACCCGCATTTAACAGCATTTTTAAACGCCAATGCCAAAAACGATCACTTGCCAGTGTTTCGTCCGGGCTATTGATACAAGCGACACCAACCATAGCTTCACCTAAATACAAACCAATCATGGGCTGCTTAGCTTGCCAAAAAGCATTAAGTTCTTCTCGGATAGCTCCACGAAGACGTTGCTCATAATCTTCTTTGTCGCTATTAAAAATATCTAAAAAGACAGGATCATCATGATAAGCTTGATATAAAAGTGACGCAGCTAACTTTAATTCATGAGCACTTAAATAAGTCGCTCGAATATTAACGTCTTGATTAATTTTATTATCAATACTACTTTCTACCGATACTGTATCACTCATTATTATCTCCTACTCTGACGGCGGGTTATTTTTTAATCTATCGACCACCATAGCAGTATAATTTCAAAGAGGTCAATATAATAAGTTTTATCACTAATATGCCATCTAAAATCGAGATAAAAAAATACCCCGCTATGCGAGGTATTAAATTTAAATATATGACTAATTCGCTTTAACTTTTTCAGTTTTTGAATAATCACCACCATTGCCTGTTTCAACTAGCTTACCGTTAATAAACTGTAGGAAAGTACACTCATCTTTTGTCGTTAAACCATCTTTATGTTTACGTTGAGTGCGATAATATAAAACGCGTACTGTGTTCTCACCATCGGCATAAGTTTCAGAAAAATCAGAAACCCCTAGTTTTTCTTGCATATCCATAAAAGAAGCTCCTAATTGTACTTTAGCAATCTTATTACGGTTTTTATAAGTTCGGTCTTCACTATCACCAACAAAACCACTATCAACGCCATCATCATTTATTTTAACAACACAGCCAGATAATGTCATAGCGGAAGGTACAGCAATCAGTAAAGCAATTATTAATTTTTTCATGTCTAATATTCCCTAGAGGTACAATGTTATAATCATATTATTTCTTTCTTCATAAAAGCAAAAAACAAGCCAACCAGTTAAGCTATTGAATTATAATATATTTAATAAATCAGTTAATGAAACTCGAGACATCTTTAGCTATATTGGCTAAAATATAGTTAAATTAATTAATTATATTTAAATCAGTAAGCAAAATGACAATTATCGATGAAATTTTAATCTGTGCAAATCAATTAGCCAACGCAGGAACAAAACCGACAGTAGCCTTAGTAAAAGCAAAGTTAAGTCAACGTCCACCATTAGCTACGTTAATCACAGCTTTAAAAAGTTGGCAACATCAACCTGACTTCATTGCGCCTATTAATAACCCAGCAGATCAAGAGCTGAATCAAGATTCATCTGCACAAAACAACTCTGAGTTGCTTAAGTCTCTACTTAAAGAAGATGGCGTAATTAAAAAAATGATTAAACAATCTGTGGTTCAACAGTTAGCAGAGATGAGAAATGAGCTCGCTGAAATGAAGTTACTCATTAATAATTTAACTGAGCAACTAAGTAAGAAATAACATCTATTTTATTCTATTATTTTTCAATCAGTAAACTCTTTGGCGTTAACTGACTTATAAAATCAACTAATGAGTCACTAAGTTTTTTATGTGGCTTACAACCAACGCGCTCAACCCATACTTCACCACTATTATTATCTACAGAGATAATAATATCTTCTTCATCGGTGACAGCAAAAAAAATAGTTTCAGCTTGCTTTAACTTTTGCTTCATTAAGATATGACCGATTAAATTTTCTTGTAATCGGTCAAAGTCTTCTTTATTCCAAGCAAAAAGAAGCGATAGTTCACCCTCCTCACACATCGCTTTAATATCGCCACTAAAAATAGTAGTAAAATAGGTTTTAATATCCGGATGCAATTCAAGATTTAATGCTGACTCTACATTACTAAAAGAGAGCGCCTCTTCCTTGTTATCAGTCAATTGTTCGCTGTCCATTGCAACTGGCTGCCAGTAATGTTGACTGACATCATGTGGACCTAAATCACAAGGGGATAACCACTTTTCATCATGTTCCACTGTAGGCAAGTACCCTAATTGTTTAATATGTTGTTCACTATAGTTTTTACTAAAGTTTAAAAGAGTTTGCGCTAAAGTTATATTTGTAGATGTCATATAAAGAAAAGATCCTTTAAAATAGCGAGATACTAGCTCACTACTGAAAAAATTTATGGCCAATTATCAAAATGCGACTGAACTAAGCAAGTTAACACTGGGTAAAAGTACACAATATTGCAGCGAATATACCGCAGATTTGCTACAAGGAGTACCTAGAAGTTTAAATAGGGATGACTTAGCACTAAATCAAAGTAATTTACCGTTTTTTGGTGAAGATGTTTGGTATGGTTATGAATTATCATGGCTTAATGAGAAAGGTAAGCCGGTAGTTGCAGTAGCTGAGTTTCGCTTTGCTTGTACCAGTGAAAATATTGTTGAGTCAAAGTCGTTCAAGCTATATTTAAATAGCTTTAATCAAACACGTTTTGCTAGTATTAAAGATGTTGAAAAAATATTAACTAAAGACTTATCTAAAATTGCGGGCTCTGAAGCAAATGTCAGTTTATTTGGTGTTGATCACTGTCCGGCTTTAGATATTGCAAAAAATTCAGATAACTATTTTTGCATCGATAGTGAAGATATCAGCATTGATAATTATCAGTATGACGCAAAATTGCTAGCTGAGGCACAAAATAAAGGTCATGATTCTCAAGTTGAAGAGTATTTAGTGAGTCACTTATTAAAGTCTAACTGTTTAATAACTAACCAACCAGATTGGGCAAGTGTTTATATTCGCTATCGTGGGAATGCTATAGATCATGCAACACTTTTGAAATATTTAATTTCCTTCCGTCAGCATAATGAATTTCATGAACAATGTGTCGAAAGAATCTACTGCGACCTGCAACAATTTTGCCAACTTGATGAATTAACTATTTTTGCACGTTACACCAGGCGCGGTGGATTAGATATCAACCCATTTAGAAGTAGTCATACCAAACAAGCACCTTTTGCTAGAACCTTGCGACAGTAAATTATCCCCATAACCTAACATTAATAAAAAAGCATTAAAGTGATATAATTAAGTCACTCTGATGCTTTATCTTCTCCCATATAGTCCTAATTTGAATCCAATAGAGCGGTTATGGAAAGTGATGAATGAACATGTCAGAAACAATAAATACGTTGCAACAGCGAAAGAGTTTAGAGATAAAATTGATGAGTTCTTTAGCGAAACACTTCCCACAATAGGTGATA
>CAJWZC010000097.1 GCA_913049915.1 uncultured Colwellia sp. | reverse complement strand
GATCATGTTATTGGCGATTTAAGTGTTGCGAACTTGGTACTAACCGGTAACGGCTCCTTAACGGGACCAGATGCTTCAGGTAATTGGACATACACACCAGCGCTCGATGATGACAGTGCAGTAAGCTTTACCTATGACATTACTGACGGTGAACAAACCATCACAACAGGTATCGCGGCTTTAGATCTTACGCCAGTGAATGATGCACCTATTGCTAATGATGATTTTATGACTGTCACTGGCTCACTATTTGGTGAGTACTGGGGATATAATGACCAAGCTTCAGGTAATACTAACTTAGCTTCCATTAGCCAAGTACAAGACTATATTGACGACAACAATTCAGAAATTAGCTTTACCTCTTCTGTTATTGATTACAATAAAGCTAACGGTGACTTAGCTGATGATACAACTGATAACTCATATAATGGAGTTACTGATAATGACATGGTGCCTGATAATTTAATTGGTTTCTTGGGGCCTGTAGATTCAACCTCTATTAATGGTGCAAGCACAGATGCTGCTACGGATGGAATTCTTAAAATTAGCGGTAACTTAAATGTTGATGATGCAGGAACGTACAACCTAACTGTAACTCATGATGATGGATTTCAAATAAAAATAGATGGTACTGTTGTTGCTTATTTCAACGGTAATACAGGTAGTAGAGATACTAATGTTGATATAGATTTATCTAGTGGTTTGCATACTGTTGAGATCATTTATTGGGATGCAGGTGGTTCTTATGTACTTGAATTAGACTTAAAACCGGTAAATGTAGATAATTCTCTAGGTGATAATATATGGGTCTCACAAAACCTTTCTCATACAGTCCTTAATTCTGCAATATCAGTTACTGAAGACTCAAGTGGTTTTAATATTGATATATTAGCTAACGATATCGATCCAGATGGGACAATTGACAAGTCAACTGTCATATTCACTGATATAAATGGTGGTATTATTTCAGTTCAAGGTAATGGAACTTATAAAACTGCACATGGCTCAGTTTCCTTAGATGATCAAGGCCAGGTTACTTATATACCAGATGAAAATTATAATGGTCCTGATGAGTTTTATTATACTGTAAATGACAACGAAGGTTTAACATCCAATATCGCGACAGTTAATATTGATGTAACACCTCTGAATGATGCACCTACGGTTGAAGATGATTCATATACCGTTGTAGAGGGAGCTGTACTAAATATAAGTGCCGCAAACGGTATACTAAGTAATGATTCAGATATAGATAGCCCATCATTTAGTTCTGTCGAGTTTGCGTCAACGGATCCTGGGGCCGGTAATACGGGTATTATTGTTGATGGTAGTAATACTATTACAACAGCTTTAGGAGGTACTGTTTTACTCTTTGCTGACGGCTCTTTCACCTATACCGCACCAGATAGTTATGATCATCGTAATATAAATTCAACAGATTCATTTGTTTACAAAGCCAGTGACGGTGTAATTAATTCTGAGTGGGCAACGGTATACATAGATATTAGTGATACAGCACCCGTTACTGCTGATGATACTGATAGTGTAGGCTTTGGTGGTACGGCATTTGGCAATGTAATTATTGGTAGCGGAACTGATGGTATTGATACCCTGGGTGCAGACACAACTTTCTTGCATAACATTACCTTTGATAGTGTTGATTTTTCATTTTTAGATAATCAAGGTGATGTACTAGACTCAGTCACAATTATTACACCTACTGGTACATTGGTTATCGAGAAAGATGGTAATTATGAATATACATCTAGTCTAGTTGAATCTGATAATCCGCCGGTATCAACTGATAAGTTTATTTACACTCTTATTGATGCTGACGGCTCTATAAGCCCTTCTGCCATATTAACGGTTAATCAAGATTCAACTCCAGTTGCACTAGATGATACGGATGTTGTTGCTGAATCTGGACTCGATGCAGGCTCTGATGCCAGTGGTGGTGGCAATACCACTAGTGGGAATTTACTCGACAATGACTCCGGTATCAGTAGTTCGACCAAAATCATATCGATTGAGGGGATAACACCAGTGAGTGGTATCATTTCAATGGCTACCACTTATGGTAATTTGACTGTGCATGTGGATGACACCAATGGTCAACGTGCTGGATATTATGAGTATGAATTAACGACAGTTTCATCTGGTGATAACATTTCTGAATCTTTTAACTATAAGGTTGAAAATTCGCTTGGTGTTTCATCTAATGCTAATTTAGTTGTAAATGTTATCGATGATTTACCTGTAGTCAAAGATATAAGTCAAAACTTGTTCTCTGACGCCGATCCGACCACCACTAATTTAACTTTTGTACTTGATTTGTCTGGTAGTATGGATAACTCAGCGGGTAATGGAAAAACTTACCTTGAAACTGCCGTTGAGTCTCTTACAGCGCTAATTAACGAGGTTGACGATACTGGTAATGTTAATATTCAAATTGTGACCTTCTCTGGCAGAAATATTGTAAATTCAGACTGGATTAACGATGACATCGATACAGCTATTGTCACCTTAAATAGCCTATCTGCATCTGGAGGTACGTTTTATGATCCCGCTCTCAAGGCAGTAATTAATAGTGGTTCTTTACCAGATGCGGACCAAAGCTTCGTGTATTTTATTTCAGATGGTGTACCAAGTGATACCGTTGATCAAAGTGAATGGGAAGATCACTTAGCGGCAGATAATTCCTACGATATCTCTTTTGCTATAGGAATTGGTAATGCGCCACTTACTGCGCTATCACCTATTGCATACTCTAGTGATCCACTTGATAATGACAGTGACTATGCGGTAGTTGTTGATAATGCGGCAAATTTGACTGCAACAGTTATTTCATATTTCGATAACAATAGTATTGGTGGAGAACTTACCCTTCTTACCACCGATGGTGGTATTAGCCTTGGTGCGGATGGTGGCAATATCCAATCGTTTACTATTAATGGTGTTGATTATGTATATGATGGTATTGATGCAAACATTGAGATAGACACTGAACTCGGAGGAGTGTTTACTCTTAACTTCTTAACCGGGATGTACAATTATAGTATTAATGTAGACCAGAATGTTCTTAACGAAGTAGAAGTGATTGAGGTAACTGTAGTTGATGGTGATGGAGACACCGATAGTTTGTTGTTAGAGCTCCATATTGATTACTATGCAGGTCTCGATGCTAACGTAAATAATGTTATTACTAACATGGATGAAAATACACCTATTAATATTGATAGTACTTACCTTATACATGGTGATGCATTACCAAACAACTCTCAAATAACGAGTGTAAATGGTGATGATGTGACCTTTAATAATGGTGTTGTTACAGTAGGTACAGGAAATATAAGTAACGACTTTAACTACACGATAGAAGGTAATAACTCCTCGGATACTGCTACAGTGACCATGGATTATCAAAATTCATCTGTGTTAATTGGGGGATATGAAAATGATATCATTATTGGTGAATCGCTAGCTAACTCAGCTACCCCATTTATCATTAGCTCTACTGTACTAGCAGGGAATACCTTCAACACAAATAATCAATTTTCATTTGTAGGATTAACAATGGCTGGGTTGTCAGTTAGCCAAATATCTATTAACCTTGACACTATAAATAACAATGCTTTTTGGGATGTTGATGAAATTAGTAACTTTACTAACAATAGCTCAACAGATATTACTCAGACAGACGTTTTTGATAGTATGGACGCTAACAGTAGTTTACTTGTAGCTAACTTTACTGAGGGTGACTTTACTGAAGGAGAGATGTTTGATTTTGCTTTTGATACCGATAATTTAGGTGATGACGTTGGCTACGAGTTAGTTGATGCTGAGATTACAGTGACCATGAGTGATGGCTCTGAGTTTTTTGGAACTTATATATCTGATGGTAATAACGGAGCAAAAGCTTATGTAAGCAACAACACCTTATATCTTGATGGTCAAGCGGGTGACGATGTTCTTATCGGTGGCGATGGCGGTGATGTACTTTCTGGTGGTTCAGGCGATGACTACTTAAGTGGTGGAGAAGGTAATGATTTTCTTATTGGTGGAACAGGTAAAGATACCTTTGTTTGGTTAGAAGGTGACTCAGGTGTTGACCATGTTAGTGATTTCAATTTAAATGAAGACGTACTTGATCTTAGTGATATTCTACAGATTACCGATGGTGATAATCTTAATGATTTTCTCGATTTTGATAGCATTGATGGTGATACAACTATTAAAATATATGCAGAAGGTGGAGATGAAATATCGCAAACCATCGTTTTAGATGGCGTGGATTTGGGTAGTAATGACGTTAATATTATCAACGATATGTTAACGGGAACCTACGAAGGTTCTCTCTTTATTGGCAATGATATTGCTGTTGATAGTATAACAACAATAGTAGATATTCCTGATGAGTAATCATAAAGCTAATAGAGGCTGTAATAGTATTTAATGTGAATTATTAATTAGATTAGTGGGCGATGAGAACATAAGTGTTTTTCCATGGCTTACTTTTTTGTTAACTAATAAATAAACCTGTCAATTGGTCTTTTATATAATATCACTCATATATTACGCATATAACACCTATAAGTTATATACTTAGATAATAATTTCATGGATTCAAGTATTTAAATGGCATCAGCTCAGTCACAATGGAAAATTAACGCTTCACAACGTGTTAGTGAAGATCCACTTTTAGATTGCTTAGTTTTATTAAGTGAGCATTTTGGTAACCCTTGTTCAGCTGAGGCGCTAGCCGCTGGTTTGCCATTGACCAGTAGTGTGCTCTCACCCGAGTTATTACCACAAGCTGCTTCGCGTGCAGGTTTAAGTGCTAAATTAAGCCGTAAAAGTCTTGATAATATTCCCCAGATGTTACTTCCCTGTATATTGATGTTGAAAAATCAAAAAGCATGCATTTTACAATCATTAGATTTCAAAGCTAATGTAGTCATTATTTCATTACCAGAAACTGGGGGAGAAGAGCAGTTAACTATTGAAGAGTTAGAATCTGTTTATGTAGGGTATCTGTTTTTAATTAAGCAAAAATATCATGCTGATCGTGATTTTGATGTGCACATTGGCGATACACAAGAACATTGGTTATGGGATACTATCCGTGAGTCTGCTCCTATTTATCGTGATGTAATTATTGCCTCTATTTTAGTGAATATATTCGCCTTAGTTTCACCGTTATTAGTGATGAATATTTATGATAAAATTGTCCCTAATTTAGCTTTTGAAAGCTTATGGGTACTTGCTATAGGTGCAAGCTTAGCCTATGTTTTTGATTTTATTCTGAAACAATTAAGATCTTACTTAATTGACGTAGCGGGGAAAAAAATAGATATACAAACTTCTTCTAAGCTCTATGCCAAAGTAATCGGTATTTCCTTAGAGAAAAAATCACCCAGTGTAGGCGGGATGGCAAAACAGATAGGTGAATTTGAAAGTGTACGTGATTTTTTATCTTCAGCAACAATTACAGCATTAGTTGATTTGCCTTTTTCTATATTGTTTGTCTTTATTATCTATTTGGTTGCTGGAGATTTAGCTATATTTTCAGTGCTCGCTACTATATTAATTCTAGGTTATGCCTTTTTAGTACAACCAAAGTTACGACATGCTATTGAAGAGAGCAATAAGTTTTCTGGTTTACGACACGGGCACCTTGTTGAAAGTCTATCATCATTAGAATCAATTAAAGCTAACGGTGCCGAAGGTATAGTTCAAAATGCATGGCAACAAATGCTTGGACATACTTCTAATTGGCAGCTTAAAACCAAAGTAATTACTAACTCCGTCTCTAATTTTTCTAGCTTTATTGTACAGATGGTGGTTGTAGCCGTAATTATCTTGGGTGTGTACCGTGTTTCAGATGGGCTTATTTCAATGGGAGGTATTATTGCCGCAGTAATGTTATCAAGCCGAGCTGTTGGACCAATGGCTAAAATAGCTTCGTTAATGACAAGGTATAATCAGACCGTGAGTTCATTAAGGCAGCTTGATGGCATAATGAATCAAGAAAGCGAGTTTGAAAATAAAGGACACCTTCCTAGCCGCGCAAAACTTGAAGGTAATATTGTTTTAGAGCATATAGTTTTTAACTACCCTGATATTGAAAAACCGGCAATCTATCCATTATCACTGAAATTATCTCCAGGTGAGAAAATAGCTATTATTGGGCGTAATGGCTCAGGAAAAACTACCCTTGCTAAATTAGTGCTAGGCTTGTTTCAACCAAAACTAGGTAGTATTCGTTATGATGGTATGCATCAAGGGCAGCTCCATCCAAGCGATCTACGTCGAAATATAGGTTACTTACCACAAGACATTGTACTTTTTCACGGTTCAATTAAAGATAATATCCTCTTTGGTACTAAGCAGGTAACAGAATATCAATTAATGAGAGCGGTGCAACTTTCGGGTGTTAACTTATTTACGGATATGGAATCACAAGGACTAGAGCTGCAAGTGGGAGAGGGCGGGTTGTCTCTTTCTAGAGGTCAACGTCAAGCAGTTGCTTTAGCTCGTGCTATTTTGAATGATCCTCAAATGTTACTACTCGATGAGCCAACGGCAAGTTTAGACGCACGTGCTGAAAAACTATTTATTAAATCGATGAAACAAACCGCGGAAAACCGTACGTTATTGCTTATTACACATAAAATGCATTTATTAGAGTTGGTCGATCGTATTATCGTCTTAGATAATGGATATTTAGTCGCCGATGGCGATAAAGAGGCTATCTTAAAGCAGCTCAAAAGTGGAATGTTAAATGTGGCTTCTAAAGAAAGGAGTCAAGTATGAAAATAAGTAAAGAAGATTTAGATATGGCGGATGATGTTTATGGTGCTATTTTAACGCAAGCCCCTACTGTTCACCGTTTAACTATCTGGTCGTTGGCTGCGTTTTTTATGTGTTTTATTATTTGGGCTTATTTTGCAGAACTCGACCGTGTTACACGTGGTGTAGGAAAAATAATTCCCTCATCACAGGTACAAATTATTCAAAGCCTTGATGGCGGTATATTACAAGAATTATATGTAAAAGAGGGAATGAAAGTAACCAAAGGTCAAATTATAGCGCGTATTGATGATACACGATTTCGTTCAGATATGGCGCAACAAACACAAGAAGTGGATGCACTACGAGCTAATATTATTCGTTTACGAACTGAGCTTAGTAACGTGCTTGTTGCAGATGTGGATGCTTGGCAGCTTCAGGTGAAAATAGAGAAAACACAATTACAATTTCCAGAAGATCTTAATACTAACTCTCCTCAACTTGTTGCTCGGAATCAAGATGAGTATAACACACGTTTAAATAATATTGAAAATCAAGTCGCGATTCAAGGGCAACAAATAAAACAACGTGAGCAAGAAATTAAAGAATTAACGTCTAAAATATCTACCCTTAAAAGCAGCTTGATGCTTGTTAATAGAGAACTGAAATTAACGATTCCTCTAGCAAAAAGAAAAATAGTACCTGAAGTTAAATTATTAAAATTACAACGTACTGTCAATGACATTAAAGGTGAATTAAATGCATTACTTTTATTAAAACCTAAAGTAAAAGCAACTTTTGAAGAAGCTGTACTGAAACGTCGAGAAGCTGTTTTTAAATATCGTACTGATGCTCGTGCATTATTAAATGAATTACAATCTAAGCTCTCACGTTTAAATGAAGCGCAAGTAGGTGCTCAAGATAAAGTGAGTAAAGCACTCATATTATCTCCAGTAATAGGTACGGTGAAAACATTACACATAACAACACTTGGTGGGGTTATTAAACCGGGAGAAGTTTTATTAGAAATAGTACCTTCAGAAGACAAGTTGTTAGTAGAAGCAAAAATTATTCCTAAAGATATTGCTTTTATCTATGTAGGTTTACCAGCAAAGGTAAAAGTAACCGCATACGACTTTACACGTTATGGTGGTCTTGAAGGTGTTGTAGAGCATATTAGTGCTGATACAACACAAGATGATGAGGGTAATAGCTTTTATATAATAAGAGTTAGAACGACTAAATCAAGCATTCGTAATAGAGATAATGTAGAGATGCAAATAATTCCTGGAATGATGACTAGTGTTGATGTAATGATCAGTAAAAGAACGGTACTCGAATATATTTTAAATCCACTTTTACGCGCTAAAGAACTTGCGCTCAGAGAGTATTAAAAGCAAATAACGCACTAATAAAGTGTAAATAACATTTATCCTAACAGGTTGATTTCTAGTTTTTTAATACTATTTTTTGTTGGGTTACGACTAATGTAACAGTTGATATAGTTATATATAATAAGAATGGATTACTATGCAAAAAAAAATTTTTAAGCGTGTAGAGTTTAAAAGTGTAACGCTTTTATGTTTTGCGATATTTTTTCCAATGACTGTAAATGCTCAGTCACTGGAACAAGCGGTTGCTTTTACATTCGATACTCATCCTGAGTTACGTGCTGCGTATACACGTTTTAAAGTGAGTGAAAAACAAATAGAACAGGCGAAGTCGGGCTATTTGCCAACGGTGGATATAACTGCAGGTATAGGTTATGAATATACAGATAGTCCCAGTACACGTAGACAAGTAGGGATTGATGGGGAAGGTACTGCTGAGTTACAGCGAAGTGAAATAGGCTTGAGCTTAAGGCAAGAGATTTTTAGTGGTTTTCATACAAGCAATGAAGTTGAACGTACTACTTATGCAACAAGAGCTGAACAATGGCGTTTACATGGTATTGCTGAGGATTTAGCATTACGAGTAAGTAAAGTTTATATTGATCTTATTAAGTCTAAGGAATTAGTGGCATTAGCCGAAAAGAATTTGGTAGCGCATCAAGATATTTACGAACAAATTAAACAGCGTACAGACTCTGGCTTTAGTAGCTCTGCCGATCTTTCACAAATTAATGGTCGTCTTGCAAAAGCTCACTCTAACTTAATAGCATCTAAAAATAATTATTTAGATGGAAAGGTGACTTTTTACCGAGTTGTTGAACAACGTCCTGATAATTTGGTGATCCCGTTTCCAGATGCTTCTTTATTACCTAAAACTGAAAGAGAGGGGTTGGAGTTAACACTCAATAACCATCCTGTTGTTAAGTCAGCGGTGAATGATATTGACGCTGCACGAGCACAATATAAAGTAGCTAAATCAAATTATTACCCAAAAATATCCTTTGAAGTCAATGCTAATTATAATGATAATTTAGATGGCGAGAATGGTGATTCTATTACTAGCCGTGATGTTGGTGGAGAAAATAATGAAGTAGTTGCTATGCTACGAGTCTCTTATAACCTTTTTTCTGGTGGTAAACATGACGCTTATACAAAAGAAACAGCTTATAAAATAAACGAAGCTAAAGAGTTAAATAGTAGTGTACATCGACAAGTAACAGAAGGTTTTATTCTTTCATGGAATGCATTTGAGCAATTAAATCTACAAAAAAAATATATAAAGATGCATGTTATTTCTTCTAAAGATACGCAATCTGATTACAAAGAACAGTTTAAAGTAGGTCAACGGAGTTTGTTGGATCTACTTGATACTGAAAATGAATTATATCAAGCACGTCGAGACTTTTTAGATGCTGAATTTACTGAAATTTCAGCTCAGTATCGAATTTTGCACGCTATGGGCTTATTAGTAGATGCATTACGAGTTACCCGACCGAATTCTTGGTCAGGTGAAGAAAATTATGCGGAGCATGTAAAATGAAATTTATAATCTTTATATGTGTGTTATTGCTTTCTGCTTGCTCAATAAGTGTTGTTGATATGACGCCAGAGCCAACGAATCAAGAGTTTGATTTAACAGATAGTGAAGGCGACGGGATTATTAAAGCTCGGGATGACTGTCCTGATAGTAATAAAGGAGAAAAAGTTGATAACAATGGTTGTGGCTCTAATACCGTACACACTATAAAACATAGGTTAGACGTCAACTTTGATACGAACTCCTCGGTAGTAAAAAGTGAATACTTACCTCAAATTAAAGAATTAGCTAATTTTATGACAGAATTTCCACAAGTGAGTGTGTCTATTGAAGGGCATACTAGTATTTTAGGCTCTGATACTCATAATAAAAAGTTGTCAAATAATCGAGCTCGCTCAATTAAAAATATTTTAATTCAACGGTTTGATATTGCGGGTGATCGTATTACAACCGTGGGTTATGGATTTGAAAAACTCCTATTTGAGGGCGATGATGAATATAGCCATGAAAAAAATAGACGTATTGTTGCTGAAATTAGTAGCGATAAAAGCTTGACCGATATGAAATGGACCATCTATAGCGTTGATAGTGAAATAGAGTAAACAATAGGTGAATAAAACATTTGTTTTTTCTATTTATAAAGTAGTTATGATCATTACTTTATTACTGATCATGACTACTATTTTAAATGCAAAAAAAACAAGTACGTTGAATCAATCACAAATTATATCGGCACTGAATAGTAATTATGGTGAACGTGCAGGAAAAAGAGGTAAGGCATGGTTCCGTTTAATGGATGACTCTTATCCATTAGATGAACAGAAACAACTTGAAAAGGTAAATAACTTTTTTAATTTATTATATTTTACTGATGATATAACGCTATGGGGTGTAAGTAATTATTGGGCAACACCTATTGAATTTTTAGGTGCAAATGGAGGTGATTGTGAAGATTTTGCTATTGCCAAATACTTTACTTTATTAGAACTTGGTATTCCCGATAAAAAAATGCGTATTTCTATGGTAAAAGCAGTGACATTAAATCAATACCATATGGTTGTCTCTTATTATCAAACACCTAGTTCGGTGCCACTCATCCTTGATAATATTAATGGTAAAATAAAACCCGCGACAAAACGTAAAGATCTCATTCCTATTTATAGCTTTAATGGTAAGCAGCTATGGCTTAATAAAAAGAAAAGCCAATATGTGCTTGCAGGTAAATCACAACGTTTAAAACGTTGGACAGACTTGAACGAGCGTATGGGAATCTCAAACCTTAAACAACCGAAATTGAGAATGGAGTAAAATAATGACCCTTTTAAATCAAATAAATTCACTGTTATTTACATTGTTTTTATTAATGATGTCTTGTTTGGTCTATTTTCAGTTTACTGAAACTAGAGCCTTCATGGTTAATCAAATGGAATCAGATTTGAATAACACGCTGACATCACTCACTTTAAGCCTCAAGCCACATTTAGAGACTGGTGATGAAGCGACTGCCAATACATTAGTGAATGTTATTTTTGAAGGTGGATTCTATAAAAAAGTTAAATTAATTTGGATTGCTGATAAGAAAGAGAAAGTTTGGGAAAATGATGTTGCGGTTAAAGAAGTTCCTGAATGGTTTGTTAATTTAAATCTTTTTGAAGAACAGAGTAAAGAGGCAACTATTACTTCTGGTTGGCTACAGCTAGCGACCCTTAAAATCGAGTCTAATCCTGCCATTGGCTATCGAGAATTATGGCGTATTATGAATGATACACTCATGATTTTATCAGCCCTTTTTCTTCTTACTGTGCTCGTCTTACACCTTCGTTTAAAAGTTATTTTGAAACCACTATATGAAGTTGCTAGACATGCTCGAGATGTATCTGAAAGAAAATTTCATTCAGATATGGCTATGCCTTCAACGATTGAATTGAAAGAAGTGGTGGGTGCAATTAATTCAATGTCAGGACAATTGAAACATGTTTTTAGCGCCTTAGATGAAGAAGTGGATAGTCTTAAAAAACATACTTTATGTGACCAGGTATCGCAACTTCCTAATCGTTTGTATCTTACAGGACAGCTAAATAGTTGGTTAAGTGAGCCAGACCTTGGTGCACTACTATTAGCTGATTTTAGTTGGTTAGATGAGATACATAGTAAGTATGGTTATCAGATGCGTGATCAAACGATTAAAACGCTTTCGAGTAAGTTAACAACAGAGCTTCCTCTTTCTTCTGAAACTTTAGTCGCTCGTATATCTAATACCGAGTTTGCTTTTTTAATTAGGAAAGCAGATAAAGATCAGTTGAGTGAGTATTTGCACTCTTTAATACGACTGATCAATCAAGAAATATTAAATGTAGACTTTGAACCTAATCAGCAGTTTGCTATTGGTGTTGCCGAGCGTAGTCATGGAATTACACGACCACAGCTATTAGCACAAGCAGATAATGCCCTACAAAAGGCGTTGAATGAAGATAAAACAAGTCATTGGTTTTATGTTGAAAAAGAGAAAGAATTTAGTCGAGAAGCTTGGCGGAACCAACTTGTACAATCGATCAATAATAATGATTTTATCTTTCAATGGCAGCCTATTCAACAATGTCACGATAACAAGGTGATACATCGTGAAATTTATTGTCGTTTAGAAATTGAGGGGAAAATAGTACAAGCAGGGCAGTTCATGCCTTATGTTGAGCGTTTCTCTCTGGGACATCGTTTAGACCAGTGCTTATTAGAGGCAATAAATGAAGGTGATTTATTTGCGTTAAATATTGAGCCAATTGCCATTAATTTATCTCGAGAAAGTATATCCAATGTAGAATTTCATCTTTGGCTTTCTTTGTATTTAGAAAAAGTTACAAAACCTGAAAAAATTAATTTTGAAATATCAGAAGCAGGAGTTACTCAAAATTTAGCAGCATGCATTCAACTTTGTGAAATAATTGCTAAGTCAGGGGCTAAATTTGGTGTAGATAATTGTGGCAGACAGATGGGGGCTCTGACTTATTTACAGGAATTAAAACCTAATTATATAAAATTAGATCTATCACTCTCCTGCTATAACAATGAAAAAGATCAAGAGAATCAACAAAATTTAGAACTTTGTCGTGCACTGGTAAATATTGCTCGAGGATTAAATATCAACGTTATTATCACCGGGATTGAAGATGAAAAACACCTAGAAACTATCAAGCTTCTTAGAGCTGATGGATACCAAGGGTATATTCTACCGCCCACCGATATAGTTGAGATATAAGTATCTAAAATATATAAAAATTATAGAATTAAATAGTAGTAATTAATCTTCAGTTTTATTGTAATTTAATAATATTTAATTACAAGTATTAGTAATAAAATACCGAGCTAAGCGTATTTTAGCCCCATTTAGGGGATTTTTTATACTTATTATTATCAAGTTAAGGTCTAATACCAATTTGATTAAATTTCTTCCCTACTCAGAGCTTCATTGATGAGCTTAGTAAAAACAAAATTTGTTAAACATAGGTATTCTATATTTCATTAATTTTGTGATGTTATCAGTTTAGCAATGAGCTCCTAAGGGCCAGTTTAAAAAGCTTTTATGTGGCGTTATTGATTTTGACAAGGACGCTACAGGGATGTAGTTTCTTAGAGAATGCAGGAGCTTATTCTCCTGAATAAAAATCTCTTCAATCAATACTTTGCCTCTAAGCCTTTTAATTCTCGCTGAGTGGGAAAGAACTTAATCAATTTGGT
>CAJWZC010000096.1 GCA_913049915.1 uncultured Colwellia sp. | reverse complement strand
CCCTCGACAACCGGAATCACAATCCGGGGCTCTACCAACTGAGCTATAGCCACCACTGAAATTACTTAAAGCGCCTATTGATAAGACGCGCAGAGTATATTGCATATAAGTATAAAATGACAAGAAAAATATTCGCTTTTGATTATATTTATATACTGTTGTTTGTATTTTATAGAAGTTGTGTAACTAATATACAACTTTTAGATTAAATATCTAACGCATCAGTTAATACCTTAATACGTTTTACACGTGGCCCTTTCATTCTAGTAGACGATGCCATACTCTTTTTGTAAGAAAAATAATTTTTATCACTATTCGGGTCTTCACGTAAACTATTATAAATATTATTTATTTCTCTACCAAAGTGAGGGTATTGATCTAGTTTCGATAAGGCTGAGTCTATAGTTTGAGCATACAGTGCTTCCCCAAGGTTCAACTGTTGTTGAAATTATTTTGAATAAATCCTCTTCGGCTAAAGGAGATAATCTATAGTTAGACATTGATAGCCAGCCTTGCTTGTATCTAAAGAGGCTTGTTCAATATGCTTTGACGATTCGCCATTAGTTAATTATTCAAAACCTTTTACTACTTGTTCTCGTAAGATCTCAATTTTCTTATTTTTAGTAACGTATTTCTCAAATAACATTCTTAATCCATCGCGTATCACTTCACTTACTCAGGTATACAAGCCATCAGATACCTTCTTAGTAATTCTTCATTCGAATTCTTTACTTAAAGTAATATTCATAATTAACACTCAAATCATTACGCGTTAAGTAAATATTAAGTGCGGCGGTTAATCCTGAGTTATATTCCGCTTCAATAATAAATAAATTCTGCTGAGAATTTTTCACTCTACTACAATAAAGAGTGAGTGATTTTTCTACTTCTATAACGCGAAATCATCTTTTAGTACATTGACAACGAGTTGTTGTTCGTATTGCTCAAAAGTTAATTTTACGCAAGGTAGTTATAATTACTGATGCGATCAGCGTCAGACGACTTGCGCCAAATATCTACTTTATAACTTAGATTTAAATTAACCGAGTTACTATTGGTATAACTGTCTGTTTGATTATCTTTATTATGGCCACTACGAAAGACTAATTATAGCTCAGGCCAAAGCTGGCTACCTTAAACAATGAGTTACTACTCTACTATTATGCCGTATGACAAATTGGTGGTTAGCCGCTAAAGCTTTTTACTGTCTTGCCAATCTTGGGGAAGTGGAAGGTTAGTTAGTTAGTTAGTTTTTCATCTATTTCAGAAGTGTTACTACAAGCTAATAACAATACACTTAAAAACAGAGGCAGTAGTTATCAGCATTGACGTATGATGTAGCGATTCACTCTGGATAAAAATAAATATTATCTCTACTCTAATCAAAGACGCTTTGAGGTGGTAATGGTTTTACACAAGTATACGCAAAGAATGAATTCGATGTGTATTAAATAAATATAACGGAGGTTGTTATTTAATCACTTAAATAATAAGTAGTTTAATTTTTGTAAAATAGATTGTGCTTAATCAAATTAATATAGTAAATGAAATTATCCTTACCCTCACCTAGATGTCACTAAGGTGAGGATAATATAGTCTAGCTGAGTTTATTCATCGGTATTTATTAGCTCTTATTAAGTAAATCGATGAAGAAACTATACTTTAGGGCGGTATCATGAATACGTTTAAAGCGTCCTGATGCGCCACCATGTCCCGCTTCCATATCAGTTTTAAACAATAATACATTATTATCTGTTTTATAATCACGTAATTTAGCAACCCACTTCATTGGCTCAAAGTATTGTACTTGTGAGTCATGTAATCCCGTTGTAACTAGTATGTTAGGGTAGTTTTGAGCTTTGACCTGATCATAAGGTGAATATGACAACATGTAGTCGTAATAAGCTTTTTCTTTTGGGTTACCCCATTCTTTAAACTCATTAGTTGTTAATGGAATACTTTCATCAAGCATAGTCGTCACGACATCAACAAATGGCACTGCTGCAGCGATACCTTTGTATTGCTCAGGAGCCATATTAATTACCGCACCCATTAATAAGCCACCGGCACTACCACCAGCTGCGAATACTTTGTTTTTATCGCCATAGCCCTGTATTGTTAAATCTTTAGTGACATCAATGAAATCAGTAAACGTATTCATTTTTGTTAACTTTTTACCGTCTTCATACCAAGGGCGGCCTAGCATTTCTGAACCACGGATATGTGCAATTGCATAAACAAAACCACGGTCTAATAGACTTAAACGGCTGACTGAAAAAGAAGGATCAATCGTATGGCCATAAGAGCCGTAGGCATATTGGTATAATGGATTAGTACCATCTTTTTTGAAGGTATCTTTACGATAAACTATAGATACAGGAACTTTTTTACCATCACGGGCTTTAACAAAAATACGTTCAGAAGCGTAGTTATTACTGTCAAAATCACCTAACACTTTGCTTTGTTTTAATTGTGTTTTTTTGAAACTGATTAAATCTACATCGTAATGTGTTCCTGGGGTAGTAAAACTAGCATAGTAAAGGCGTAATGCCTTATTGCCTAATTTATTATTACCATACATTTCCAAGCTATACGCTGAATCGTTAAAGCTAAGTATCTGCTCTTCACCTGATGAAAGCTGTTGAATGGTTACACGGCTAATACCATTTTCACGTTGTTGATAAACCAGGTGGTCGTTAAATAATTCGTAACCTTCTAATTTTATGGTAGCATCAGCAGAGATAACAACTTGCCATTGTGCTTTATCACCAATATTTTTCTCATTTACTTTCATTAAACGAAAGTTTTTTGCTTGCCAGTTTGTCTTGATGTAATACCAATCGTTCATTTTAGAGATTGAGTATTCATGACCTTCTTCACGTTCAATAAACTTTTTAGGTAGTGCTTTAGCATTATTTGCATCTATGACAGATACACCACTGGCTTCAGTACTTGAATGCCAAATAAAAACACTGCTACCGTCTTTAGATTTACTAATACCGGTATAATAGGCTTTATTACTCTCTTCATAGATCAGTTCATCATCAGCTTGCGGTGTGTCAAGCGTGTGACGAAATACTTGGTAACCTAATAACGTTTGTGGATCTTTTTTGATGTAATAAACTGTTTTATTGTCATTACCCCACACAAGACTTCCATTAGTACCTTCAAGCTTGTCATTAAGTAGCGTATTACTAGCGATATCTTTGAAACGAATAGTATAAATACGACGGCTAACGGTATCTTCACCGTACTCTAATAACTTACCGTTAGGGCTGGCGCTTAAACCACTAACTTGATAATACTCGTGGGCTTTAGCCTGTTTATTAACGTCAAGCAATACTTCAAGATTACTGCCTTTGAAATCACTCGTTCTAACATAAATAGGATATTCATTCTCGCCTTGCATTTGACGTGAATAATAATAATCGCCTTTTTGGATTGGCACAGAATTATCGTCTTTTTCAATACGCCCTTTGATCTCTTGAAAAATCTGTTCTTGCATGACTTCAGTATGTTTTAACTGTGCTGTTGTATAGTCATTCTCTGCGTCTAAATGCGCTAAAATTGCTGGGTTGGTACGAGTATCATCACGCATCCAATAATAGTTATCAACACGGGTATGGTTATGAATAACCATTTTATATGGTACTTTTTTAGCGATAGGAGCTGTTAAATTGGCCATGGTATTAGTTGCTTCATTCTGTTGGTTACTGCATGCTGCAATAAGCAGAGCAGAGGAGACAATTAAGCTTAGCTTCGTCTTTGTTAGAATTAGAGACATAGAGGTCCTTTTCCTTGTAGATAATCGATGATAATAACTAGAAATCGATATGCGTTAGATAGAGTAAATGTTAAAAAAATGTATCGAATATTAAGTTAGCACGATAATAGTTATTATCAAATTTACTTATCGCTTAATATGGTCACCTTATCGTATTTAGCAAGTTTAAGTGTTTGGTCAAAGGTGGAGCATAATGTCATTAGATAAAATTTCGAGCCAGCTCGCAGGTAATAAAAACTCATTACCTCCAGTAGAATCATGGAATCCGCCTTATTGTGGTGAGATTAATATACAGATAAAAGCTAATGGTGATTGGTTTTACGATGGTGGAATTTTTAAGCGTTTACCTTTAGTGAAATTATTTGCTTCTGTGCTCATTAAAGAAATAAACCGCGATGTGACTGAGTACTTTTTAGTGACACCAGTTGAAAAAGTAAAAATTCAAGTGGATGAGGCACCGTTTGTATTGACTCAGTGGCATTGGCTCGATAAAGAACAAGCTATTATGCAGGTAAGTACTAATCTGGATGATGAATTTATTCTTAATGCAGAGCATCCTTTGATGGTGACTGAAAGCGGTGATCTGTATGTAACTGTACGCAGAAATTTACTAGCGAAAGTGCATCGTAACGTCTATTACCAATGGGCTGATATAGCACAGGAAATAGTGACTGAAAACGGTACTGAATTGTTACTTTCAAGTGCTGGGTGTCAATTTAGTCTAGGAAGTTTCTAGGCATATTTTTAGAACGTTTTAGCGCTAGATAACCTAACTTGAACCACAAACTGTACAGTTTTTTTGTTTTTTCATAGTAAATTGTTGCCATTGATTGGCTAAACCATCCAGTAAGTTTAGCTGGTTTATTTGTACCTTGTTACCCGTTAATAATTTGATTGCTTGTAAGCTTTGCATACCAGCAATCATGGCTAATACAGGACCAATAATACCGACAGTTTGACAGTTATTAGTTGGTGCTTTTTCACTGGCAGGAAAAAGACAATGATAACAAGCACTGCTTTCATCGCGCGGGTCTATAGTGAGTTGTTGACCATCAAATCCAGTAGCAGCACCTACTATTAGTGGTATTTTATGTTGTACACACGCGTGATTGATTAAGTAGCGAGTTTGAATGTTATCAGAGCAATCAAGCACCAAATCGACTTGAGGAAGATAATAATCACATAACTCCTCATCGAGCATTTCATCAATAGCTTCAATCGTTATATCAGGAAATTGTTGCTGCAACTTTTCAGCAGCGGTATCGGCTTTATTCTTATCGATATTGTCTTCACTAAATAGAATTTGTCTAGGTAAGTTACTGATTTCTATGTAATCACCATCAGCGATAAACAGCGTGCCTACCCCAGCAGCAGCTAAATATAAACTCGCTGGATTACCTAAACCACCAACACCTAAAATAAGTACTGTAGCGTTACGTAATGCTAATTGTCCTTGGCTACCAATTTTATCCAACATGATTTGACGGGAGTATTTGAGTTGTTCTTGATTGCTTAACACGTATGTTCCTAATTTATTGTTAGCTATGCTAATGAATAAAAGTGCGCACGGCACTGGCTTTGAACTGTAAATAGACTTGCTGTCTAATCGCTAGCGATAACTTTTGCTGCGAGAAAGCACTAATAGTGACAAAAAACTCTTGCGAGCCACAACTTATTACCAGTAGTACCTTATTTTTTTTATTAGTTATTTGTTTGATGGTACCAAATAGATGATTAACAATAGAGCTATTATTTGGCTCTGTTAGGGCGATACTAATATCACTAGCCAAAATAAAACAACGCAATTGAGTTTGATGCTCAAAGCTTTTATCACTACTTAGGTAAATGTCTTGTTGTGCATTGAGCGCTAATACCGTTAAACCATGGCCATTATTAAATCTTTTAATAGGTAATGATAAGCTGGTTTGCTGGTGAATAAGCGTACTGTCACCAAAATTATTTAGTTGATGAATGACTTGGTGGATATTACCAAAATGAATAACTTTACCTTGTGCTAATACTAATAAGGTATCACACACTTGCTGTAACTCATCTAAGGAGTGGCTGACATACAACATAGGTAAATGAAGCTGCTTTTGAATGTTAAGTATCATCTTTAATAGCTGGGTTTTACTGTGTTGGTCAAGTGCGCTTAAGGGCTCATCAAGTAGTAATAATTTTGGTTCGGCCAGAATAGCTCTTGCTAAGGCGACTCTTTGTTGTTGGCCACCAGATAATTCACTGATCTGGTGTTCAAGCAAAGTGGTTAATTCTGTGAGTTCGATCACTTGATTCAACTCTAGTCTGCTGTTTTTACAACGCTTAACAGCATATTCTAGATTACCCAGTACTGATAGATGTCCAAATAAACGGCTATTTTGAAACACTAAACTAATTTGACGTTCTTCAGGTTTTAGGCAAATACCTTTTGCGGTATTGATTAAAACTTTACCAGAAATATTGGTACGGGCTAATGTTATTTCACCAACAAGTGTTTTTTCCAAACCGGCAATAGCACGAAGTAACGTTGATTTACCTGAGGCTGAATGGCCAAAAATACCAGTAATACCCTTTAATGGTATTGGCTGTTTTATCTCTAAATCGAATTGTTGATAGCTAATGCTAATATTAATATCGAGTTGAGAATACTTAGCATCAGGTACAGTATTGAAACTACCTTTAGTCAACAGAGTTTTATCTATAAGAACATTATTCATAGTTATTAGTCTGCTTTCGTTTGGTGTTGACAGATAATTGTTGTCGACGATTTTTTTTCGGTAAATTTAACCAATATATAGCAGACAGTAGAATCATAGAGCCTATTAATAAACTGATGGCGAGTAGATGTGCTCTGGCATAATCAAAAGCTTCAACGTGATCAAATAATGCGATAGAAAGTACCCGGGTTTCACCAGGAATATTACCGCCAATCATTAAGATGATACCAAACTCACCTACGGTATGGGCAAAACCTAAGCTCGCTGCAGTGATAAAGCTCGCTTTTGTTAACGGCAGTACAATAGAGAAGAATCGGTCGATAGGACCAGCACCAAGTAGAGAGCCAGCTTCTAACAAAGAGTCTCCTAACTGTTCAAAAGCCTTTTGTAATGGCTGAACGACAAAGGGCAGCGAGTATAAAACAGAACCAATAACGATAGCTGAAAAGCTAAAGGCGAGCTGTTGTCCCGTCGCTTGTTGCCATAATTGTCCAGGTAAATACTCTGGTGAAAAAGCGATAAGCAAATAAAAGCCTAATACCGTCGGGGGTAACACTAAAGGTAATGCTACTACTGCTTCAATGATGACTTTAAAGCGACTGGTCATTTTTGCTAGATACCAAGCGAGTGGAGTACCAATTATCAATAAGATAATGGTCGTTAATGCTGCCATTTCTAAGGTAGTGATTAGTGCCGTTAAGTCTGAATTTATCATCTAATCATTAACTCGTTTAACTTTTCATTCGTCTTGTTTACTTGCTTATTTTGCGCGTAACCATAGCTGACAATTATTTTTTGACTCTGAGCAGAAAGTAGATATTCACTTAACTTTTTAGCATTATTTTGTTGCTTACTGGCGTTAATAATAATTAACTGTTGCTCAATCGGCTGATGATAACTACTAGGGATAACTACCCCTGGCAAGTTATTTAAAACTAATTGGCTATTCGCTACAATACCACGGTTCACGGCTTTACTACGTAATTGTGCAAAGGTTTGGCTAATATTGATGCCAGTGATCAATCGAGACTTATAATTATGCCATAAACCTAAATGGGTTAAGACCTCTTTGGCTGCTTTGCCATACGGAGCGATTTCAGGATTAGCAATAGCAAAGCGTGCAGGTAAATTTTTTAGTTGCTCAATAGCTAATTGAGAAAGAGCTAACGGGTCAAGGTTTTTTAGCTTCGAGGATAAATCAGAGGAGGATGAATATAATGCTAACTGACCAATAGCATAGGTTTTACGACTATTTTTTACAGCATATCCTGCTCCCTCAAGCTCTTTTGGGCGACTGCTGTCGGCACTGAGGAAAATATCAAAAGGAGCACCATATTTAATTTGCAAAAACATGGCACCACTTGCACCGCTGATAAGTTGACTTTTTATGCCTGTTTGTTTGCTAAAGTCTTTAAGTAATACTTTTAATACCGGGGTAAAATTAGCGGCAACAGCAATACGTAGTGGTTTACTACGGTCACTTTTAGCCATGGTATAAGTAGGTATCTTTATCTTAGTCGCAGTATTAGCGCTGTCGTTAAAGTTAGCAGACTGGGCTTGGCTACTACTGACAAAGAGTAGACTGATAACCAAGACTGAGACCAAAATCAGACGTAACACTTTAGCTCCAGAGCTCGGCTTTGTCAGTATCACTATTTTTAGCAGCTAACCAATTTTCAGAGGCTTGTCCTGCGTCGATAACCTTTTCTTTTTTCCAGAAAGGCGCTTTAACTTTCAAATAATCCATGATGAACTCATTGGCAGCAAAGGCATCTTGTCGATGTTTACTGGTTACGCCAACAAAGACAATTTGATCACCTATGCTGAGCTCACCAATACGATGAATAACTTTTACTCGACCAATATCCCAACGTTCTTTCGCTTGAATAATAATCTTAGCGAGTGACTTCTCTGTCATACCTGGGTAATGCTCAAGCGTTAACGTAGTGACTGAATTACCATTGTTGTGATTTCTAACTCTACCGGTAAAAGTCACAATTGCGCCATCGATGACGTTATGTTTTTCAAGTAAAAAAACTTCATCAGCTAAGTTAAAATCAGCTGCTTGAATCGATATTTCGTTTAAATGACTGTGATTAGACATCACTTATCCTCCAGTAACTGGTGGGAAGAAGGCGACTTCATCACCTGATTTTACCAAGTGACTACCATCAACCATGTCATAATTTACTGCGGATAATAGTGAGGTATTACTGAACGTTTGTTGCCACCGTTCATTTTTATCACTTAATAACTGTTTAATATCATTGACTGTTTTAGTATTATCATCAGCGGCTAGAGATAGTTTAGCACAGTTAAGTTGCTCTCTGAGTGCAGCAAAAAAAACAATTTTAATCATAAGGTTTTCTCTTAGAATTTAGTTACGTTTAGCTAAGTGACGTAGAAGGGCTTTGCCAATGACCAGACTTACCACCTTCTTTAGTTAATACTTCAATACCGTGAATCATCATAGCGGGATCTACCGCTTTACACATATCAAATAAAGTTAAACATGCAATTGAAACAGCTGTTAATGCTTCCATCTCAACGCCTGTTTGTCCGGTTAAACGACATAAGCTATTCACTTGTACTTGACTGTTTTTAATATCAAGGGTGAAATCTACCTGTACCTTGCTGAGCATTAAAGGATGGCATAAAGGGATTAAATCGCTACACTTTTTCGCTGCTTGAATACCGGCAATACGCGCTACCGCAAAAACATCACCTTTTTTATGTTTGCCAGTGGTGATTAATTCAAAAGTCGCTCGGTTCATTTTAATAAAACCTTGCGCGGTAGCGGTACGTGATGTCATCGCCTTTTCAGTGACATCTACCATATTCGCTTCACCTTGCTGATTTAGGTGACTTAATTCTGGAGTAACTGAAGTATTTGTTGTCATTAGCCGCGAGTCTCACACATTTTAATGGTTGAAGACTCAGCACTAATATTTAAGTGAGGTACAAAATTACAAGGACGATGGCTGGCATCTAGTTGCTCTTTAATCACTTTATCCCACGCTGTTTTACAAGCGTTGGTGGAGCCAGGCACACACAGTACGACAGTTTTATTAGCAATGCCGCCAAAAGCGCGTGATTGTATAGTAGAAGTGCCAATTTCTAATAACGACACATGTCGAAATATTTCGCCAAAACCTTCAACCGCTTTATCGAATAATGGTATTAAGGCTTCTGGGGTATTATCACGCTCAGTAAAACCAGTACCACCAGTAGAGATAATGGCATTGATAGTGTCATCTGCTATCCATTTTGATACTTGGGCGCGAAGTTGATATACATCATCAATGACAATGGCTTTATCCGCTAAGTTGTGACCTGACTGTCTCAAACGCTCAACCAGTACTTGACCAGAGGTGTCGTTTTCTTCGGTACGTGTGTCCGATACCGTTAAAACAGCGATATTTAAGGGAACGAAAGTTTTTCCGCCATGTGCTGACATAGGTTTATCCTTTACTAAATCTTCGATTTAAAAATATTGTGGTGTTTTGCCATTTATATAGCAGTGTATTACTACTTTATACGAGTGTCTTAAAATTGTTGTTGTGCTTGTTGCCATTGCTCCGGCGTATTGGTATTAAACAGTAGCTGACTATTAATACTTGAAATAACCTGATGGGGGATTTTTTCTAACATGGCCCTAACGGAAGGACCATTTTTAGCGTTATTTTTACTACTCTTAGCTATTTTTCTACCTTTAAAGGCTTGTGCCAAAAACAGAGATAAAAATGCATTATTGGGTAAATATAAAGGGATATGGTGCATTTTTTTTTGGCTGTCACTAAAAAAAGTCGCTTTCTGATTCAGCTCCCCTTTTAGACGCAATTCAGTTAAAGCTGAGGCTGTCATTAAGGGTAAATCAATGGGCAATATTAATAAGGCTCTAGGCTGTAAATGTTCAGGGCTATTTGCCAGGTAATGCGCAAGCACACTATAAATACCACCAACAGGTCCCGCTTGTGCCACATAGTCTGGAATTTGATGGTTATCACCACTAATAACTATATTATTTATGCCTGCATCCGCTAATAGCTGTTTTGAAAAATCTAGCATGGAAACTTTAGATTTAATTGATGAGTTTACTGACTTATTTAGATGACTAGGCTTTTGACGGCTGAATTTTTGATGGATAAGCTGAGATTTATCTTGCCCCATACGAGAAGATAAACCACCAGCGAGCACTACACCTAAACAATCTATTACTTGAATAGTCATGATTAACCTCCAAGCATAGCAAGATGTTTAGTGGCGCCAGTTAGTTTTTCATGCAAGTAGTGAGTGGCTTTTTTATCACTAAGTAAGGCTAATATTTTTGCTTGTAAAGGCTCTATATCATCACTTTGCAATTCTTCACGTAAGGATAAACCTTCTTCACCAAATAAGCATAAATGTAATTTACCACTCGAACTTATTCGTAAACGATTACAACTACTACAAAAATCTTTAGAGTAGGGCATGATCAAGCCAACTTTACCTTGATAATTAGGGTGATAAAATTCTTGTGCGGGGCCTGCTGATTTATTTTGAATTACAGGAAGCCAGCCATCGAGAATTAAGTTTTGCTTAATACGAGAGCCTTGTACATGTTGCGCATCAAAAAATTTCTTATTGTCACCTGTTTGCATTAACTCAATAAATCGTAAGGTAATAGGTGTATCTTTTAGCCAGTCAAGGTAGCTTTGAATCTCTCTACCACTGTGATCACGCATTAATACCGTATTAACTTTAACTGACGCTCTGCCATCAGCCAATGCCATATCAATACCCGTGAGGATAGTTTTGAGTTTATCGTGGCCGGTTATCGCGTGAAATTGACGCGGATCTAAGCTATCAATACTGATATTGATCGCATCAATACCAGCATCTAACCATTGCGGCAGGTGCTCTGGTAATTTAAAACCATTGCTCGTAATGGCAACTGTTTTGATACCAGGAGTTTCTTTACATATTCGAATGATTTCAGGTAAGTCTTTACGTAAGGCTGGCTCACCACCGGTAATGCGGATCTTTTCAGTTCCAAGCTCGGCGAAAGCTTTTGTTATACGTTTGATTTCACATAGTGATAAAAAATCACGCGGTTGATCGCACTGATAGCCATCAGGCAAGCAGTAAGTGCAACTAAAATTGCAAACGTCAGTAATTGAGAGGCGCAAGTAAGAAAACCTACGGCCAAAGTTGTCTGTTAACATGTCACCTTTCCAAATGTAGGGAGGCTAACGTGTTTCCTTGTTAACCCTGGCAACTAAAAACCATGATAGCCATGGACTTAGTTACGGCGTGTCTCAGCATGATTACTGGCAATCAGCAGATTTTATTTAGCCAAAAGTACAGTAATGTTAGCTGTGATAGCTCGGTGTTATAAATAAATTCTATTCCACAATTAGTATATACCCGTGAGACTTCAATATCCAATACTGCATTATGACAAGGCTGAGGCGTATACTATTGTTATTCTTAGAGGGTAATACTTTTTCCCAAGCTCATTATTGATCGCAATCAATAAACATGCGGTTAAATGACTATTAATTTTATCGTAATTTAAGCGATACTAACGTTAATGAATTTATCATACCATTTAGATTAATTAAGGTTACCAAACTCAATGTGAATAAATGTTTAATAACAACACGTTTGCTTGAATAATAGCGAGTATTATGATTAACAGTAGTGACGTTATTGGGTTTTTAAGTATTTGAAAAGGCTAATTTAGTTAGTAAAATTGGTGTCAATATTGATTTGCTCAGCCCGCCTCTAAATAAGTTTGTATCAGTTTAGAGTAAATCTGTCCGTATCAAGTAATTGTACTATGTATTTAAGAGAGTTTTTATGTCTGATTGCTGCGCAGCCCCAGGGCTTTTACCGTTTGAACAAGCTTTAGCTAATATGTTATCTCAAATCTCACCTATTACTGAAACGCTAACTCTGCCTATTGAGCAAGCGTTGCATTATGTCTTAGCACAAGATATTGCCAGTCCATTAAATGTGCCACCTCATGATAATTCTGCGATGGATGGTTATGCTTTTGCTATTGAAAGTCTGCTCGCGAGTAAAACGCTAACGCTCGTTGGTCGATCTATGGCGGGGTCGCCCTTTCAGGGGAAATGTCAGCTTGGTGAATGTATTCGAATTATGACTGGAGCTAAAATGCCTGATTGTTGTGATTCTGTTGAGATGCAAGAAAATACTAGTACTGATGGTGAAAAGGTCACCTTTTCACAAGATAAGAGTTTTGGCTCCCATGTGCGAAAGACTGGTGAAGATATCAAAATTAATCAACAAGTGCTGTCTTCGAGCCATAAATTAACTGCGGTTGATATCGGGGTGCTCGCCTCTTTGGGAGTAGTTGACGTTATTGTTTATCGTAAATTAAAAGTAGCGCTAATTGCTACTGGTGATGAGCTTAAATTACCAGGTCATACTTTACGAGTAGGTGATATCTATGAGTCTAATCGTTTTGTTTTAGCCGCGATGCTTAACACGCTAAATGTTGACGTGATTGATTTTGGTATTATTGCCGATGACTTTTATGCGATTAAAGCGGCTTTTGTTAGTGCTGATAAACAGGCTGATGCGGTTATTTCTTCTGGTGGTGTTTCGGTAGGAGACGCTGATTACACTAAAACTGTTTTAGATGATCTCGGTGAAATAAGTTTTTGGAAAATTGCGATGAAGCCTGGTAAGCCTTTTGCTTTCGGGAAATTAGTTAATAGTGTCTTTTTTGGTTTGCCGGGTAATCCAGTTTCAGCTTTAGTAACTTTCCACCAATTAGCGTTAGTTGCACTAACTAAGATGCAAAATGCTCAGCCTCTAAAACGTACCCATTTAATGGTAAAGTGTACTACAGCACTGCGTAAGTCACCAGGACGTATGGACTTTCAAAGGGGAGTGCTTTCGGTTAGCGATACAGGTGAAAATATAGTGAGTTCTACTGGCTCACAAGGTTCGGGGATTTTATCCAGTTTAGCGCGAGCTAACTGCTTTATTATTCTACCAAGTGAACAGGATAAAGTTACTGCAGGAGAGCAAGTCACCATACAATTATTTGATCATTTTTTATAAATACATCTGATTTTTTATTATTTTTACAGAGGTATATACTCATCGTAGTTCAAGATGTAGATTTTAACACCTGAAAATTTTCATTAATTCGGGTAGCTAAAATATTACCTATTGTGGGAAGTGTTTCGCTAAAGAACGCATCAATTTTATCTCTAAACTCT
>CAJWZC010000095.1 GCA_913049915.1 uncultured Colwellia sp. | reverse complement strand
TCAATATTTAATGACTAGCCTAACGATAATGAACTAATAAACAAGTCTCTAGATATAAGTAGTAGTTTCAATATTTAATGACTAGCCTAACGATAATGAACTAATAAACAAGTCTCTAGATAAAAATACAATAATTAACACTAGTTTTCTACTAATAACTTAGCCATTATGCTAACTGCAGTGAAGCAGTCATAATAATAAAAACGAATAGATACAATAAGATGGATAATAAGTCATTCACTTGGCATACACAAAGTGATACTTTAAATGATTTTAAAGACGACTTAACTTTCGCCCAAAATAGTGGAGCTCAAAGCTTATTGGTACTGACGTGCTACCAAAACAATTATCCTGGCTAAGCGCTTAGGGTTAGAGTTAACAGAAAACCTCTTGATAGAGAATATTGAAGATTCAATCAAGTTAATTGCTGCACTAAAAGAAAAGTCTATTGATTGCGCTATTGATGATTTTGGTACCGGTTACTCCTCTCTCAACTATTTAAAGCGCATTCCAGCAAGCGTATTAAAAATAGACCGTTCCTTTGTCACGAATATAGACCAAAGCAGCGAGAGCGCCGCCATTACCAGCATGATTATCAGTTTAGGTATTCGCTACATATGAACGTACTGGCTGAGGGCGTTGAGACACTAGCAGAGTTTAACTATCTAAAAGTCTTGGTTGTTATCATTACCAAGGCTTCTATTTTAGAACCCCGCTACCCTTTGATGAGTTTACCCAGCTACTAAACTAACGCACCAATGACTCATTAAGTGAGCGCTATAAATACTCAATGGCTATACCAATAAACACAATCAAACCGACCCAGTGATTATGTAAAAAAGCTTGAAAACAGGCATTACGCTCTCTATTAACAATCAATAACTGTTGATAGCTAAATAAACCGGCGGCAACAATAAGGCTTAATTGGTACGGCCAACCAAACGCTAAAATATCCCCCACGGTCCATAACAATGCTAAGGTAATTAACTGTAAAAATCCGATAATACGTTTATCGCTTCCCGCGAATAAAATGGCAGTAGATTTTACCCCTATTTTAGCATCGTCCTCTCTATCAACCATAGCGTATATAGTATCGTAAGCAACCGTCCAACATAAATTTGCGGTAAAAAGTAGCCAAGCGACTAAAGGTATTTCACCTTGTACTTCACAGAATGCCATTATCATACCCCAACTAAAAGCGGCACCTAAAAATATTTGAGGCAGCTGAGTGTAACGTTTCATAAAAGGGTAGATAGCCGCTAAAAATAGCGCAACAACCGAAAGATAAATAGTGGGCCAACTAAGCGTCAGCACTAAACCAAGTGCCATACCAATTAATATACCAAACAAATTAATCGCTTCAGTTGGCGTCATCATGCCATTAACCAGTGGCCTATTTTTAGTGCGCTCAACCTTGCCATCTATTTTTCTGTCGGCGTAGTCATTGATCACACAACCGGCACTACGCATGATAAAAACACCAAGACTAAAAACTAACAATAACTGCATATTTGGCCAACCATCACTAGCAATCCATAATGCCCAATACGTTGGCCATAATAATAAATAAGTACCAATAGGCTTATTCATACGAGTGATTAACTTAATTGCTAACAATTTTTGTTGAATTATTTTCAGCATGTAGAGGTTTCTTTTATAGTTACTTTTCAATTAATATTTTAAGGGGTTTTTTATTTATAATATTCGCTACAGCAAATTATTGATAAGCCAGAGCATTCGGTAAAAAAACCTCAGCCACCATCAAAGGTTTATTATCCAACATAAAGACAGAACGTCGCCCCCAAAGCTCTTTTATCGATATGATTAGCGCATTTTTCGATGATTCATCACCAGAGTGCTTAACTTCTAATTCAGTAGCTAATATTGCGACTCTCGAAGCATTCGAAAAAGTAGCTAATTCTAACTGTAAACGTTTTAATGAGGGATTATTAAATAGTACTTGTCCTAGCGGTTGTTCACCTAGATTAGCAAGAACATCCGCTTTCCCCTTTAAACTCGCTAAAGGTAGTAAACTTCGAGCAAATACTTGCGGTACGTTATCGCAATATAAAATAACTTCACGCACTAATACTGGCTCACCTACTTTAATAAATTGGCAAGCCTCTGCTGCTGAGCATAACTGCTGCTGTTCACCAATCACGGTCACTGTAAAGTGATTACAATGACCTTTAAGCCTAGCGGTGAGTGAACCTTCATCAAGTAACCAGTCTTTAAGCACATCAGACAGTGAAGATATATTATCATTTGGTGATTGCCATCGTCCCGCTAACGTTACCGGAAAATCAACTGTTTTCTGCTTCATAATGCTACTTCATAGTGTAATAGGATATAAAATCGTCGCTATAGTAGCAGACCTAAGACGTAAACTCATTTATCTCAAGCAAGACAATCTGAAAATCAGTTCACGTATTGGTTTTCTGCTCATACATACCTATTTATCCTACCATTGAGCTTTTACCTTGTGATAAAAATTATTCTTTAATAAAAAATATTCAAGCAAAAGACTAAAATCAGGTTATGATAAGGATAAGTTAAATCATTTCTAATCGACTATTATTTTATGTATAAATACTTATTTCTTTTTTCTGTTTTACTTACCTACGCTACGAATATTTCTCAAGTAAAGGCGAGTAATTATGCTTACTTTGGCTTTGAACCAGATATAGTGACTAACTATGTCGCAGTTAAAAAGAAGATGGGTTATGTGCGCTTAACTGTAGAGTTAATGGTTGACGGTAATGATTTATCTATCGTTGAGCATCATGCGCCTTTATTGCGTGATGCCATCATTAATATTATTGGTCAGCAAGCTGAAGCTAAAGTGAAGTCGATGAAAGGACGTACAGAAATTCAGTTGCAGTGCGAAAAACAAGTAAAAGAACTACTTATTAAGGAGACTGGACAGCCATTGATAAAAAAATTACTTTTCACTCAATGGTTAGATAACTAAGTATGAGTCAATATAATTAGCTTTGAAAAAGTGGTCCTTTCATTTAAATTACTTTTTAGTATTGATTCCAACAACCTTGACGGTAAATAACGCTAAAAAACAACCCGAGAGTAAACCCAATAAATGTGCTGTATTCGCTACATTAACGGGTAATAAATCAGCAAAACCAAGTACTAGCCAGAATAGTAAAAACCCTACTAATGGCTTAGCAAGTGACAAACCTCGCTCTGGGGCTAAATAACCAAACCACCAAACAAAGCCTACCAGCGCATATACTACACCCGACAAACCACCAAAATTTGCTCCTGACACTAAATATTGACCGACATTGGAAACAATAGCAGAGATAAACAATAAATTAATGAGAGTCACTTTACCTAAGATCTTTTCAATACTGCCACCTAATTGCCACCACCACATGGTGTTAAAGACGATATGCAGCCAAGAAAAATGAAAAAATGCCGGACCAATTAAGCGTAATGGATCAGCCAATAAAGCATCAATGGAGAGTTGTGGATAAAACTGAAGGCTATTAAATATATTTTGCGCCCAACCAAGCTCACTTCCCAAAAAAACTAGCCAGCATAGAGCAAAAACCACTAGAGTAACAATGCCCGCATGCGCTAAAAAGCTGTCTTTAAAACTATTTATTAAACTGACATCATCCGCATTTAAGGTGACTGCTTCACCCCTATCCCAGGCCGCTTGTTGATATTTATCGGCATGGGGATTGAGAATGAAAGCATCAAACTCTACTTTTGCTTGTGAGATATTATCTGCTGGACAATAAATTACATGGCCTTGATCTTGGCTTGGTTTTAGCTCTGAATGGACACCTAAAGATTGCAAATAATTACTGAACAACAAGGCAACATTATGGTCTTTAAGTTGAACCAGTGGTTGTAAAGTATCGGTATTATCCGCAGACTCACTTGTCATGCTAATTATCGCTCTATATTGTTAGGAAATTCTGTTTGCCACTGGGTAAATCCACCGTCAAGGGAGTAGACCTCGGTAAAATCTTGGCTGATAAGAAATTCTGCGGCTTGTTGGCTGGATATACCGTGATAACAACAAACAACAACCGGTGCATCAAGGTCAGCTTCTCTTAAAAAATTAGCTATTGATTCGTTAGATAAATTAATCGCTTCAGCGATACGACCATTAGCAAATGAATTTGCATCACGAATATCTACCACAACATGTGATTTATTTGCCATAACTGCTTGTAAATCACTGACTGACATATGCTTAAAACTATTCTCTGACACTATATATTCCTTATTTAATAGTTAATCACTGCCTTGATGGAGTGAGTTAGTTATATATTAGACGTTAATCAAAACGCATCTACTCGCACTAAAGTGAGTAGATATGTGTTTCAACAGATCTAGTATAACGAATTTAAGTCCAATCTAAAATAACCTTGCCAGATTGACCAGAGCGCATCATATCAAAGCCCTGCTGAAAGTCATCGATATTATAATGATGGGTAATAATTGGGCTGAGATCTAAGCCAGATTGAATCAAACTTGCCATTTTATACCAAGTTTCAAACATTTCACGGCCATAAATACCTTTAATGGTAAGTCCTTTAAAGATAACTTGGCTCCAATCAATAGCCATATCACTACCTGGAATACCTAACATGGCAATTTTTCCGCCATTGTTCATGCTTTCTAACATGCTAGTAAATGCCATTGGTACACCTGACATTTCCATGCCAACATCAAAACCTTCGGTCATACCTAATTCTGCCATAACGTCAGCAAGATTTTCTTTACTAACATTAACAGCACGTGTAGCGCCCATTTTACGCGCAAGATCTAACCGATACTCATTAATATCGGTGATAACAACATGACGTGCACCAACGTGTTTAGCAACCGCCGCAGCCATAATACCAATAGGACCAGCACCAGTGATTAATACATCTTCACCAACCAAATCGAATGATAGAGCGGTATGAACTGCATTACCAAAAGGGTCAAATATTGCCGCTAAATCATCAGATATTTCATCTGGTAACTTAAAAGCATTGTAAGCTGGAATAACTAAATATTCCGCAAATGAACCAGCACGATTAACACCAACGCCTACTGTATTTCGACATAAGTGCGTCCGACCGCCACGACAATTACGACAATGGCCACAAGTAATATGACCTTCACCAGAAACCCGATCACCTAAAGCAAAGCCTTTTACTTCTTGACCAATACTAACCACTTCGCCAGCATATTCATGACCGACTACCATAGGAACAGGAATTGTTTTTTGTGCCCACTCATCCCAATTGTAAATATGAATATCAGTACCACAAATTGCGGTTTTTTTAATTTTTATCAGCAGGTCGTTATGACCTAATGTTGGCTTTTCAGTTTCTGTTATCCAGATGCCTGGTTCTGCTTTTAATTTAGCTAAAGATTTCATTAAAGCTCTCTATCTTTTAATATTCAAATACTTAAAAACTATATAACTCAATATAAAACAAAGTTAGCACTGAGCCATACAAGTAGTAATGAGTAACTTAGAATTAAATAACGGCCATTTCTTTACCTATACGGGTAAAGGCATCAATCGCATGATCTAACTGGGCTTTACTGTGTGCGGCAGAAATTTGTGTACGAATACGCGCTTGTCCTTTTGGTACAACAGGGAAAGAGAAACCAATAACATAAATACCTTCCGTTAATAAACGGTCAGCCATCGCACTTGCTACTTTAGCATCACCTAACATTACCGGTATAATTGCATGGTCTGCACCGCCACAAGTAAATCCAGCAGCTTCCATATTGCTACGAAAATATACGGCGTTATCTTTAAGCGTTTTCCGTAGCTCGCTACCATCAGCTAATAGCTCAAGCACTTTCAATGAAGCATTAACGATTGCTGGTGCTAGAGAGTTAGAAAATAAATAAGGACGAGAACGTTGACGTAACCACTCGACAACTTCTTTTTTCGCTGCGGTAAAGCCGCCTGAAGCGCCGCCCATAGCTTTACCTAACGTACCTGTGATTATATCTACACGACCCATCACTTCACAATATTCATGACTACCACGACCTTCTTCACCCACAAAACCAACGGCATGTGAATCATCAACCATTACCATAGCGTTATATTTATCCGCTAAATCACAAACACCTTTTAAGTTTGCGATAACACCGTCCATTGAGAAAACGCCATCAGTAGCAATTAATTTGAAACGAGCCCCCGCAGCATCAGCTTCAATTAAGCTTTGCTCTAAAGCAGACATGTCATTATTGGCATAACGGAAGCGTTTAGCTTTACATAAGCGGACACCATCAATAATAGAAGCGTGGTTTAATGCATCACTAATAATCGCGTCATCGGGCCCTAATAAGGTTTCAAATAAACCCGCATTTGCATCAAAACAAGAAGAGTACAAAATGGTATCTTCCATACCTAAAAACATACTAATAGCTTGCTCTAAGGTTTTATGAATATCTTGAGTACCACAAATAAAGCGTACCGACGCCATACCAAAACCATGCTTATCTAAGCCTGTTTTTGCTGCAGCAATTAGTTCAGGGTGATTCGCTAAACCTAGATAATTATTCGCACAAAAATTAACTACCTGTTCACCACTAGCGACGGCTATTTTAGCTTGCTGAGCAGTAGTAATAATTCGCTCTGCCTTGTATAAACCATCTTCTTTTACTTGCGCTATTTGTGTAGTTAAATGCGAGTAAAAACCTTGAGTAGATGTGGCATCAGTCATGTGAATTCCTTAAAATAATTTTTATCGGTCAATAGATATATTATCAACTCAGAGAGCACTACAATAAAAGTGACACTACTTGGTGATATAACCTTTTTTATAGTTAAATTGACATATAGACATGTCAAAGTGTAAGTTAGTGGCTTAATTATGAATATAATCCTTCAAAGGAATGCAGTTTGTTAACCGAAAAAGATGAAGAATTACTATCAATATTGCGGCTAAATGCCAGAGCAAGTGTTTCAGATATCGCCAGAGCAACAGGTGTTTCTAGAACCGCGATACAAAACCGACTCAACAAACTTGAAAATAATAATGTCATTAAAGCTTATAGCGTTGTGCTCGACAGCGCATATACCAGTCGTTTAATCTCTGCTAATGTATCGTTAAAAGTAAGGCCAAACTTACGAAAAACTATTTGTATCGCCTTAAGAAAAGTACACCAAATAAGTCATATCCATTCGATAAGTGGCGAATATGACTTATTGGTTACCATACAAGCCAGCACCTTAGAAAAACTGAGTGAGGTACTCAATATGGTCTGCTCAACTGAAGGCGTAGAAAGAACCAACTCTGCAATTATTCTTGATACCATATTTGAGCGTTAGCCTTATGATTATTCAAGCTAGACCCTTGCCTGAATATCACCAACGCTTATCTAACCAATAGCACTTATTTGCTATGCAACTAATAGCCAACCGATATTTCACTATAAAGTGTTTAGTGCCATTTAAAACAACTTAAGGAGTGTCTTCGCTACTTTTAACGTAAAGTAAACTTCAACCACAACGCAATATCATTAACTAAATATTTATTCGCTTTAAGTATCTGATAATTTAGTTTATCGCTTTTGTATACCTGTAATTTTGAATTTTTGTCACCACTCCAGGTAAAGAGTTCCTGCGCAGTAGAGTAACTGATGGCATGCTGAGCAGAGCTAATAAAGTAACTCGGAATATCGACCAAATTCTTATAGCGCTCTTTATCGGCATAAGACATATCAGGAGTTAATAACACCATTGAGTTTATATGTATTTCTTCAGCTAACGCGACAGCATAAGCACCGGCACAACCACTAGCAACAATTGAAATACCCTGACTATTATCAACTTTATTACGTAAAAAATGATAAGCAGCTAATAAATCTGCTGACCAATAAGACATTAAAACCGCGACCTCAGTTTGATAACTCATCATATCGGAGGCATTTTTTTTCACTGTTAACTCCGAATATCCTTGGCCAACACTATTGCCATAACCACGAAAATCTAGTGATAAAGTATGTAAACCTTGCTGAGCAATACTTGTAGATAGTGTTTTGTATTTTGTTCGTTCACTATGGCAATCGTGTAAAACTATTACACCTGGCATATGTTTAGCGGACGCTTTATTGGGCAAAAAGCGATAATCAGCCGTTAATAAAAAATCATTGTCATCACGTGCCTTGAACTTAACTTGATACTGAAGTTTAGCTTGAAGCTGTGCAGCTGATATTTTTTCAGCAAAGGTTTCAGCTACAGAAGTATCTTGCACTACGTTTTGTGCACTGACAGACATTACTAAGCTATAAACTATCAATAGACACCCGTAACAAACTTGTTTTATTTTAGCCGTGTCTATGAATATCATTAATTTTTGAAGCATAGTTTTTACTATCATAATTGCTAACGCTTATTTGGAAACCCTTTGGTATAATCTACCAATACACTTATTATAGAGCAATATAAACTGATATGACTTCCTTGCTAATTTACCGCATCTTACTATTGCTATTATTACCATTCTTACTCGTTTTCTTACTCTTTCGATCTAAAAATAATAAAGCTTACCGTCAAAGACTGTTTGAACGTTTGGGCTTATTTCCAAAACCTTACAAACAAGGCGGAATCATTGTACATGCCGCAAGTGTTGGTGAAGTTATCGCACTAAAAAGCTTTATCGAGAAGTTATTACTCACTTATCCCCATTTACCCATCACAATGACTTCGTTTACCCCCACTGGCTCGGCACAAATAACTAAACTCTTTGGTGACCGGATTCAACACGGCTATTTACCACTAGATCTACTCCCCTGCACCGCCTTATTTCTGCAACGACTCAAACCTAAAATGATGATTTTCATGGAAACGGAGTTATGGCCAAACTTAATTGCCCAATGTAGCCAGCAAAAAATTAAATTGTTATTAATTAATGGTCGATTATCAAAGAAGTCACTCACTAGTTACCAAAGAATCAGCCCTCTTATTGCACCTTGCTTAAACCGTTTTGACAAAATACTCACGCAAAGCCAAGAAAATTCATCTCATTTTTTACAACTCGGTGCAAATGAAAGTCGCTGTCTCAATAGTGGTAACTTAAAATTTGATATCAGTGTTAATGCTCAAGTTCTCAATAAAAAAGCTGAATTAGCCAAGTTACTTTTTACTAAGGAGAGTCAAGCCAAAAGAAAAATTTGGTTAGTAGCCAGTACACATGATGGTGATGAAAAAATTATTTTAACTGCCTTTAAGAAGTTATTAGCGTACTACCCAAAGCTACTATTAGTTTTAGTACCACGCCATCCAGAGCGTTTTGAACAAGTCGCTAACCTTTGCCTGGAGCACGATTTATCATTAGCAAAACGTAGTGAAAACACTGTGATTAGTGATGAGAAAGTATGGCTACTCGATAGCCTTGGTGAATTAATGGCAGCCTTTGACTTAAGTGATATTGTTACTATGGGTGGTAGTTTTAGCGGGGTGGGTGGCCATAACCCGTTAGAGCCAGCATTATTTAATAAACCTATTATCGTTGGTCATAACATGAGTAACTTCAATGAAATAATGCAACATTTAAGACAAGAGCATGCCATTATTGAGCTTTCCAAAAATGAACCTAGCAAACAACTCTGTCATGAAATTAATATTTTATTACAACAGCCTACTCGTCAACAAGCGCTAGGTAAAAAGGCGTTAAAAGTCGTGTTAGCTAACCAAGGTGCCAGTGACAAAGCCTTGCTTCAAGTAAAAAAGCTTCTACCCACTATTACTATTGATACTAACCCTATTGATGCTAACACTACTCCAAACTCTGTAGGAGATAACTCGTGACTCAAGCGATAACTAGAACACAATTTTCCAAACTTGAACAAGATAATGTGACTTGTTTTTTCAATCAAACGCTCATTACTGATTTTACTGCCGACATGCTTAGTCCAACCTATTGGCAACAAAAAGATGCGGTTACTGGTTCCGCACAAGGTCGTGGTACTACTTGGTTTGTCGCCTATAGTGATAACAATAGCATTCAACATGATTGGGTATTACGCCATTATTACCGTGGTGGTTTCATGGGTAAAATCAATAAAGATTCCTACTGGTTTACTGGTTTAGAAAGTACCCGTGCTGCTTGTGAGTTTGCTCTATTACGCCATATACAAACGTTACAACTTCCTGCACCTGAGCCATTGGCTTATCGCGTTATTCAACAAGGCTTATATTATAAAGCTGACTTACTATCTAGCCGTATTAAACACGCACAAGATTTAGTAGCCACTTTAAGTGAGAACCCGTTAGCTGATAATATTTGGCGACGTATTGGTGCCACTATTAAACGCTTTCATCACCATGGAATTTATCACCATGATTTAAACAGCCATAATATTTTACTTGATGAGAAAGACCAGGTTTTTTTAATCGACTTTGATCGTGGTGAATTACGTACTAACCCAGTTAACAACCGTTGGAAGCAAGAAAACATGGCACGTTTACAACGTTCCTTTTTAAAGGAATTCAATAAGCTTGAACAATTTTATTTTACAGATAAGAACTGGCAGGCATTAATAACGGGTTATCAGAGTGCCAACATTCTCGATATAGAAAAGCTGGAACAATAATGAACTACATAGTTGCAATATTAATAATAAGTTTAGCGTTAATATCACTTAACTTAAGTGCAAAAAAGCCTACCGCACGTAATATTAGTCATTTGATTACTAAAGAAGAGTTTATAGCCTACTTAGATGTCGCCGACTTTATCGAACAATCGCCGAAGGTTACTTTGACAGTACTACCATCAAAGGAAGATATAGATGAATACGGTCACCAAATGACTAAATCGTTGACTGGTTCTGATTGCGATAGAGATGGCAAGATGGACGATAATCCTACCTGTAATGCAGTATTTTATAAGTTATGGTTAAAGTACGCGCGTTAATCATTAACTGACAGTTGGGTAACCTTTAAAAACGCTGTAATCTCACCAAGCATCTCTTGATAATAGGGATTATAGGTCAGCCTTTGTATAGGTAAATCATAAGTTAGGTTCTCTTCTGTGACTTCCCCCTTAACAACCTGTTTATTCTGTTTACACGACTGATAACGTTCAGTATATTTCACATAGTGACCACAGTTCCTATATTGTCCTTTAACGCCATAATGTGGATTGTCAGGGGAGTTGGTTGTGGCAATATGAGAAACATCAAAGATATCACTGCATAAACTTTTAACTGAACATTCTGGTATAACCACCTCCATCACACCGGCTAACTTCGTTGTAAGTTTGTTATTATCTCCATAATAAATCAGTACACTTTTTTTCATCTGTTCTTTTGGTAATGCTAGTTGCCATTCCTGAACTAGTTGTAAGGTATGCTCAGTATCTATAGTTTGATCATGTTCACTGGTAACAACAAATAAGGGAATGTTATGCAGCTGCCGACTCGCTAAAACGTTATTTCCAACCACAAGACTCATTAGCGCATGCACTTGTGTACCAGCGTTATACGGGAATGACTCATATTTAGCAAAATCAATGTCTGCGTCCAGATCAAGCCAATCAACAAAAGGAATGGCATCAATATATTTCGCTAGCCATGCTAAATCACTTTTTGCTTTAGAGGCGGGCGACCACATAAAGAGGCCTTTAATTTTTGTATCGACATACTTTTGTTGCATCAAGTAATCAAAGATAAGTGTCCCACCAGTAGAGAAACCACCGAGGTACACTTGCTGATAATCACTTAAGGTTTCTTCAATGGCAAATTTTGCTGCTTGTTGCCACTCTTCATAATCCGCATTCAACAATTCAGAAGGTGCTATGGCATGCCCTGGCAATAACAACGTACGCACGGTAAAACCCTGTTGGAAGAAATACTGGCTAAGATCATGAAAAGAAAATGGTGAGTCCGTTAAACCATGAATAAGTAAAATAGCTTTGTCGTTATTATCTTGTGCTAGCTCAAACGGAGCAACCAATTGGTTTATTGTCGGTATTTTTGACCATTGATTTTGTTTTGCTAATTGTTGGTATGTATCAGTGATAATCGGACAAGGCATACTAGCTCTAGGGTTTTTATAACTAATGACCTGATAAGCATCGGCAAGGTATTGCTGGTAGCTTGATAAATTTGTAAAGTTAACCGCTACAAGAGACTTAGCTGATGTTTCCTTAACTATTTCATTAGAGAAGCGATACTTACCCGATTCAATTAGGGATACATAATCACCTTGAATAGTCAGACAATCTTGCTGTCCTTGGGTAAATGATAAAGTACTCACCAACCATAATAGTAAGAATATATACTTATTGGCATTTTGCATGATGTTTCCTGTTAGTTTAAAGTTAGCGGTCGACTACTGATTCGGTAATAAACTTTATACTACGTAAAAAAATAACACCTTTGGAACATTTTGCTTCAAAGGTGTTATTATTCAAAAGTAAGCCACTAAACTTTATTCACTAACGACAGTTAGTACATTAGATACCGTAATTAAGACGATATTTTTTAATGCTGGCTAAGTTTTCTGCTAATTCAGGTTTACTATCGACTTGTTCTTCTAACTTCTCTTCTAGATAAGTCACAACATCGCCTAAAGTAACAATCGTAGCAACTTGGGTACCAAAGTCACGTTCAACTTCTTGAATTGCTGAAAGTTCACCTTGGCCTTTTTCTTGACGGTCAAGGGCAATCAACACACCAGAAAGCTGTGCGCCATGGGCTTTAATGATTTCCATTGATTCACGGATAGCAGTACCAGCAGTGATAACATCATCAACTAACATGATTTTACCTTCAAGCTCAGCGCCCACTAATGAACCACCTTCGCCATGCGTCTTTGCTTCTTTACGGTTAAAGCAATAAGGCACATCAATATTATGGTGATCGAACAACGCAACCGTTGTCGTAGTCGCAATGGGGATACCTTTATAAGCAGGACCAAAAACCAAATCGAAATCAATTTTTGCATCCATTAACGTAGCCGCATAAAAACGACCTAAACGCGCTAAATCACCACCGGTTTTAAACATACCCGCGTTAAAAAAGTAAGGACTAACTCGGCCAGACTTTAAAGTGAACTCACCAAAGCGTAATACCTGTTTTTCTATCGCAAATTCAATAAACTCACGTTGATAATCTTTCATGGTTATTTTCCTGTTTACTTAACTGAATCTAGCTTAGCTTAATGCTGCTTTTTGTATGTCGAATAATTCGTTGATGCCGTTTTTAGCTAGTTCAAGCATCGCTTGCATTTCTTCAAAGCTAAATGGTGCTTCTTCAGCAGTACCTTGTACTTCAATAAGCTTACCGGTATCTGTCATAACAACGTTCATATCGGTATCAGCGGCTGAATCTTCTGGGTAATCTAAATCAGCAACGGCTTCGCCTTTGTAAATACCAACAGACACTGCAGCAATCATGTGCTTAAGTGGGTTAGTTTTAATAATATCTTTAGCACGCATATAGTTAAGTGCATCAACAAGCGCAACACAAGCACCCGTAATAGCAGCAGTACGTGTACCGCCATCAGCTTGAATAACATCACAATCAACAGAGATAGTATTTTCACCTAAGGCTTTTAAATCAACAGCGGCACGTAATGCACGCGCAATTAAGCGAGATATCTCTAACGTACGACCACTTTGCTTACCCATAGCTGCTTCGCGACGCATACGTGTGTGGGTGGAGCGAGGTAACATACCGTATTCCGCGGTAATCCAACCTTTACCTTGGCCTTTTAAGAAACGTGGTACACCTACTTCAACGGTTGCAGTACAAATTACTTTAGTATCGCCAAACTCAATAAGTACTGAGCCTTCTGCATGTGTGGTAAATTGACGGGTAATCGTTACAGGGCGAATTTGCCCTAATGTTCTGCCGCTTGGACGCATGGTGTGTTCCTTTAGAGTAAATATATAGTT
>CAJWZC010000094.1 GCA_913049915.1 uncultured Colwellia sp. | reverse complement strand
GCCACCACATGCTGGTTTAGCGTTTGGTCTAGACCGATTAGTGATGTTAATGACGGGTGCTAGCTCAATCCGTGACGTAATGGCTTTCCCAAAAACTAATACAGCGGCTTGTCCATTAACCAATGCGCCTGGTATAGCTAACCCTGAACAGTTAAAAGAATTAGGTATTGCCGTTCTTGAAGAAAACAAAGCCGAAGAAAATAAAAATTCAGTAGATGTATAAAACTTAACTACTTATCAATAGATAAATAGTCACTGTTAAAAATTCTTCAAACGCTTCAAATTAGTAAAGTTAATGCAGCTACAACCTATGTTTTAGCTGCATTTTTTATGGTATTAATATAATGTAAAAGTTATAAGAAATCATTGGTTAAAAGGCGATACGTTGACAATAATATTAGGTATTGATCCAGGTTCACGTTTTACAGGTTATGGCGTTATCAAGCAAGATAAGCAACACTTTACCTATCTTGGTAGTGGTTGTATCAAAGCACTAAGTCAGGGCGAAGATTTAGCCTCACGTTTACAAACTATTTTTGCTGGTGTATCGGAGTTAATTATTCAATTTAAGCCTGATATGTTTGCTATTGAACAAGTCTTCATGGGAGTAAATCCAGGAGGGGCTTTGAAACTTGGCCAAGCACGTGGTGCAGCAATTGTCGCAGCGACAAATTCTGGTTTAACTATCGCTGAGTATTCGGCAAGACAAATTAAACAAGCCGTTGTTGGTACTGGCGCAGCAGATAAAAGCCAAGTACAACATATGGTAAAAACTATTCTAAAGTTACCTGGTACGCCCCAAGCCGACGCTGCCGATGCTTTAGCCGTGGCGTTATGTCATGCTCATAGCCATACCAGCATTGCCAGACTTGCAGGCCAAGCGACTAAAACAGTCAGAGGACGTTTACGCTAAGCCTCTTTGCTATAAATACCAACAACTCTAGTTGTCACTCTTGAAGTTTCTAATGAGACGTATCATAGGTATTACTTATTCGACCATGCATGAGCATATTATCGTGAACATATTGTTAGGAATTCATACCTTTAATTCTTAGTTACTTTGTTATCTCTGCAATGACGTTATTTATGTCTAAAGATAATGCACCGGTAGCAAAATTAAATTAGGCTACTTTACTGTATAAATATATAGTGGTAGTATCTGAGTTATTAATAATAATCCTTGGTACTTGTTGTGATTGGTCGTTTACGTGGCACGCTTGTCGAAAAAAATTCTCCAGAAATATTAATTGAATGTGCCGGGGTTGGCTATGAAGTCACCATGCCAATGACGAGCATTTATGCTTTACCTGAGCTTGAGCAACAGGCGATCATTTATACTCATTTTGTCGTGCGTGAGGATGCACAGTTGCTTTACGGTTTTGCTAATAAAGTTGAGCGTAAGTTATTCCGCTTATTAATAAAAGTGAATGGTGTCGGCCCCAAATTAGCGTTAGCTATCTTATCAAACATGTCTGCGGATCAATTTGTCAGTTGTGTTCGTCACGATGATATTACCGCGATAGTAAAAATCCCAGGAGTTGGTAAAAAAACAGCAGAACGCTTGCTTATTGAAATGCGTGACCGTTTAAAAGACTGGCAAGCACAGCAAATACACTTAGTCAGTGATGATGGTGTAATACCAGAGCAACTGTCTGCTGAATTGAGTATCGATAGCACTTTTATTAGTGATAACAAAGGTGATGCTATTAATGCCTTATTATCACTTGGCTATAAGCAAATACAAGCAGATAAAGCGGTTAAATCAGTATACAATCGCGGTATGTCGAGCGAAGATATTATTCGCGATGCCTTAAAATCAATGCTTTAAATAGTGAAGGGATAGGAATAACAAACCATGATTGAAGCAGATCGCTTAATAGAGCCAATTGCATCGGTAGAAGATGAAAAGGTAGACCGTGCCATTCGTCCTAAAATGCTCCAAGATTATACCGGCCAAGAGCATGTTAAAGCGCAAATGGAGATATTCATTCCAGCAGCCAAGAATCGTGGTGAACCTTTAGATCACTTACTTATTTTTGGCCCTCCAGGGTTAGGTAAAACCACGTTAGCGAATATCGTTGCCAATGAAATGGGTGTCAATATCCGTACCACTTCAGGACCTGTATTAGAAAAAGCTGGTGATTTAGCTGCGTTGCTTACTAATCTAGAAGAAAACGATATTCTTTTTATTGATGAAATTCACCGCTTAAGTCCAGTAGTTGAAGAAATACTCTACCCAGCGATGGAAGATTATCAATTAGATATTATGATTGGTGAAGGACCAGCCGCGCGTTCTATAAAATTAGACTTACCACCATTTACACTTATCGGAGCTACTACACGTGCAGGCGCACTAACGTCACCACTTCGGGATCGTTTTGGTATTGTTCAGCGACTCGAGTTTTATAATGTTGCAGAACTGTCAACTATTGTTAGCCGCTCAGCACATTTTTTGAATTTAACTATAGATGAACCGGGTGCTTTTGAAGTTGCACGTCGTTCGCGTGGTACACCTCGTATTGCTAATCGCTTATTACGACGGGTACGTGACTATGCTGATATAAAATCGTATGGTGTGGTTAATCAACAAACTGCATCTGCTGCGCTAGATATGTTAGAAGTGGATAGTGAAGGTTTTGATATTATGGATAGAAAACTATTACATGCTATTATTGATAAATTCATGGGTGGACCTGTAGGTTTAGATAATGTTGCGGCGGCTATTGGTGAAGAGCGAGAAACTATTGAAGATGTGTTGGAGCCTTTTTTAATTCAACAAGGTTTTTTACAGCGAACACCGCGTGGACGTATTGTTACCGACAGAGCATACAAGCATTTTGGTCTTATTAAAGAACAGTCAGAGTAGCGTAAATACTTTTAGGCAGTTATTTGACCATGGTTGTCTTAAAAACATTTAGCTACAAGTCAGTAAGTAGCTCGTTATAATGATAAAGAGTTTATTATATTGTTTATTATCATAAATAAAAAATGCCAGCAGATTGCTGGCATTTTTTGTAGAAGGGTAAAATTCTTTTAATGTAGAAGCCGATTACCGGTGTGGACGATTTTTCCAGGCTTTAATTACCTGGTAACGCCACATTGCTTGTATAACGAAATAGCCTAATATTGAAAATACTGAGGCCAGTACAGCACAGCCTACTAAAAAAGCAGGTCCTATGGTTGATAAACTATCAAGTACCCATTGCCAACTTGCTTGAAAGGCAAAGTTTTGTTTAGGCACTGCTAATATCCAAGTCCCTACCAAATAACAGGCATAAAATATAAAGGGCATAGTAAGTGGATTTGTTATCCAAACTAATGCAATGGATAGCGGTAAGTTTGCATGTACTATAATAGCAATACCAGCAGCTAAAACCATTTGAAACGGCACCGGGATAAAAGCAAAAAACAAACCAACGGCGAAGGCTTTAGCGACCGAATGACGATTCAAGTGCCAAAGATTGGCATTGTGAAGTAAATTGCCAAAAATTTTGAGATATTTGTTCTCTTTTATCGTTTGATGATTTGGCATTAAACGTTTTATAATTTTTTTGGGCATATACTTCTACAGGTCCCTGACTAAAAGTTAGTGCATAAATAATTTAGTTAATATATTTATTGTATATAATAACTTGCTAAGTAAAGTAATCAGTAAGGTATTAGCTTAATAAATTAACCGTAATACATAAAAGGATTTTATCACTATGGATTGGTGGTTACTGACATTTTTTCTTGGTGCTATATTGTCCCTATTTTTGCCAGAAGTACCAGCGATTTTTCAGCTGTTTTTACTTTTATGTCTTGGTATCGGCTTTTTTTCACACAAAAAATTACGTGGTAGTTCTGGATTATGCTTTGGCGCTTTGTGGATCTTATCTCAAGCTTACCTCTATCATAGCCAGTTACCAAACACCTTCATTGATCAAATGCAAAAAAAACAGTCATTTATTGTTGAAGGTGAAGTTCTTAGCATACAAGTTAAACCACTTAACATCTCTAATAATATAACGATAAGTTCAACTTATCTGAAATCTGATACCATTAAGCGATTTAACTTTCTGGTGAGTAAGGTTAATCAAAAACAACTTAAATCCCCGATTATTATTCGATTAAGTTGGAAAAAATCAAGTGTTGAGGTTGCCCAAGGGGAAAAACTTCTACTTAACGTTAAATTAAAGCCTGCTCATGGTTTAGCCAATATAGGTACTTTTAATTACTTAAGTTGGCTCAAATCACATAATATTGTAGCTACTGGGTATGTTATTAATCCCAAGAAAAAGAAAAGTAATACACATAGTATTATAAAGGGTAAAGAGCCAAAATCTGCTAAAAAACTACCAATGAACAAGTTGTTAATTGAAAATAACTCTTTCAGACAAACGCTACTCAATCAATATCAAAGTCTAACGCCAAACCATCGACTGGCACCTATTTTATTAGCATTAACGTTTGGCGAACGTAGTTTACTTAGCGACGAACAGTGGCAGGTATTACAAGCGACTGGAACGAGTCATCTTATTGCTATTTCTGGTTTACATATTGGGTTATTAGCAAGCAGTAGTTTTTTTATTGTGATGTTGTTTTTTCAATATTTACCGTTGCGAAACTCTCGCTGGCAACAGAGTAATATTCGTTATTTTGCTATTACCATAAGTCTGTTACTAGCAACTGTGTATGCTTATTTAGCCGGTTTCTCACTGCCAACACAGCGCGCATTGGTGATGGTAAACCTTTACTGGTTTAGTCGCTTAGTTGGCATAAACCTTTCAGCTAAGCGGCTAATATTAGTGACACTATTTATTTTGTTAATTATTAGTCCTTTCAGCCTATTAACAGCGAGCTTTTGGTTATCTTTTTATGCTGTAGCTATTATTTTTTTAACGCTGTGGCGATTTAAGGCTTGGTTATACAAGGGGTCATCACTCTGGCGCTTCTTTAAAGGACTTTTTATTATTCAAATATGTCTTACTGTAATGCTAATACCTATAACGGCATTATTTTTCCAGCAGATATCGCTAGTTAGTTTAGTTGCTAACATCATTGCGGTACCCTGGATGAGCTTTTTTAGTATACCTACTGCTCTTATATCCGTCTTATTGATGCCGTTAAGTGAGTCATTAGCTCAATGCTTTATGATGGTCTCACTAGCGTCGTTAACTTGGCTTTGGCAGTATCTTGATTTCCTGAGTAAATTACCTAATGCTATTTTTTATCTTTCATTAGCGAAAAAACTGATCGTGTTAATCTTAGGTATTACTGCTTTTGTAATACTTTATCTTTCGCCATTTCTTTGGAATAAACGAGTCAAAAAGCGTATTCTGATCATGCTTACTTTAGTTGTAAGTTTGAGTTTATTGATCGAGTATTTACTAAGTACGTCCTCTATAAATAGCTATTTTTCGCCAAAACAAGAGAGTAGGAATATCCATGATATTATTAGTCAAAAAAATAATAATATAACCCCATGGAAAATCGTCTTTTTTGATGTTGGTCAAGGTTTGTCAATGTTAGTAGAAAAGAATAATTATGCTATTTTATATGATACAGGCGCAGCTTACCCTAGTGGTTTCACTCTTAGTGAAGCGGTAATATTACCATATCTACAATATTCAGCGATAGATAAGCTTGATAAAGTGATACTTAGCCATAGTGATAATGATCATGCTGGTGGCATTATCCCCTTGATAGAAAATATAGCGATTGATGAAATAATTAGTAATGACAAGAATATTACTCAATCAACCATTACTACCTTGAGCAAGGCTATTTCAATTACCACTAATCCAATCCAGAGTCCTATCCCAATCACAGATTGCGATCCGAATCAGAGTTTTGTTTGGCAAGGTTTAACGTTTGATATCTTATGGCCTTTAGCTGTAAATTTATCGGATGGACTACCTCGTAAAGGTAAGCAAAAAAATGATGACTCCTGTGTCATTTTAATTACTGGTCCTCAGGGGAATACAGTACTTTTGACTGGAGATATTTCATCAAAAGTTGAGTTGCTGTTATTAGATATTTATCCAGAGCTTAGTGTTGATATATTGCAAGTACCTCACCATGGCTCTAAAACTTCGTCAACTAGACAGTTTCTTGGTCAATTATCCCCTAAAATTGCGTTAGTCAGTACTGGTTATCTTAATCGTTGGTATATGCCGGTAGCTGCAGTTAAGCAGCGTTATCATGATAGTAACATCACCTTATTAAATAGTGCTGAGCTGGGCCAAATTATCGTAACTATTGATGAAAGAGGAATGATAATACAAAGTTATGTTGAAGATTTACGACCCTTCTGGTTTAGTCACTAGTTCTTTTGGTGAACACTTTTAAAAGTAATCTTTAGTCTATCGTATCGTTACCGTATCTGTTTATTTTGTCTTTGATCTTGTTTGGGTTATAGTTTTTGTTGGTTGTCTCCTCAATTCGCGGTAAAATACTTTTTCGACAATGTATGCATGATAAAAGTTAATGTTTTATCAACTTTCCCTTTAGGTATTTTAAATACCCGAGTAATCATAACTAATGGCATCATCTTCAACAAAAATCGCCTTATCTTCTTCTGACTCAAACAACGCAACCACATGGCAAAACTTTAAACGACTGGTGAGTTACGCGAAACCTTATAAACTAGGTTTTGTCGCTGCTATTTTGGGGATGCTGGGTTATGCCTTTATTGATGTATATTTTTTATCGAAATTACAACCTCTTCTTGATGAGGGGTTATCAGGTGATAATGTTGATTTTATGAAATGGGCACCACTCTTTATTATTTCAGCTTTTATTATTCGTGGTTTAGCTCATTTTGTTGCTAATTATTGTTTGTCTTGGGTGGGCAATAATGTCGTTGCTGATTTAAGACAAAAATTATTTGAACATATTATGGCCATGCCAGTAGCTTTTCATGATAAGCAATCAACAGGCGCATTAATTTCGAAAATAACCTTTGATACCGAGCAAGTATTAAACTCGGTGAGTAAGTCTATCTTAGTGATAGTGCAACAAAGTGCTTTTGTTTTAGGCCTAGTTGGTTTGATGTTTTATTATAGTTGGCACCTATCATTGATATTTTTATTAATAATTCCGGTAATTGCTGTGATTGTTACTTTGGTCTCTAAACGCTTTCGTAAAGTAAGTAAAAATATTCAAGGTGCTATGGGTGAAGTAACCACAGCAGCAGAGCAAACCTTTAACGGTCATAAAGTCGTGTTAACTTTTGGTGGTCAGCAACGTGAATTTGACCGTTTTGGTAAAATAAATAAACATAACCGTCAGCAACGTATGAAAATGATGGCAACAAAGTCAGCGAGTGTCCCTATTATACAAGTAATTGCATCTTTTGCTTTAGCCTTTGTTTTTTATGCAATTACCTCTGATACCTTACGCGATACTATCTCTCAGGGGACTTTTGTCAGTGTTATTACTTATATGGTTATGCTACTTAGACCTTTAAAAATGTTAACTAATGTAAATGCTGAATTTCAACAAGGTATGGCTGCTTGCGTTAGTATTTTTTCGATACTCGATCATGAAAAAGAAAAAGATAATGGCGATAAGAAACTTGCAAGAGCCTCAGGTACTTTATCCTTTAAGCATGTAGATTTTTCTTATGTAAAAAGCGATACAACGCAAGAAGTTAAACTCGCCTTAAGTGACCTGACTTTTGACTTGTCGCCAGGCGAAACTTTAGCGTTAGTTGGGCGTTCAGGCAGTGGTAAATCAACAGCAAGCTCATTATTGTTACGCTTTTATGATGCTACGTCTGGCGAGATATTGATTGATGATACTAATATTGAACAGTTTGAATTAAAAGATTTACGCAAGCAATTTTCTTATGTGTCTCAGCAGGTAGTTTTATTTAATGATACCTTGTCTAATAATATAGCCTACGGTAAACCTGAAGCAACTGAAGCTGAAATTATCGCCGCAGCTAAAAGTGCTCATGTAATGGAATTTTCGGTAAATATGCCTCAAGGACTTGAAACAAATATAGGTGAAAATGGTGCTTTACTTTCTGGTGGTCAACGCCAACGAGTTGCCATTGCCCGTGCTTTGTTATGTGATGCACCTTTCTTAATTTTAGATGAAGCGACCAGTGCACTAGATACCGAATCTGAACGACACATTCAAGACGCGTTACAAACATTACAACAAAACCGTACTTCCATTGTAATTGCGCATCGTTTATCGACTATCGAGAGTGCAGATAAAATAATTGTTATGGATCAAGGTAAAATTGTTGAACAAGGAACTCATCAAAGTTTACTTGCTAAACAAGGCGCTTATGCTCAGTTGCATAGTTTCCAATTTGAATAGGGATGTTATTATATGCGCTTAATTGAAAAGGTTTGGTTTAACAATCATCGCGCTAAGTGGCTATTGGTACCAATATTATTACCTTTATCGGCTCTTTTTTGGCTGCTTAGTTCACTAAGGCGTCTGAGTTTTAAGTTAGGCTTAATAAAGTCATATCAGCTTAATAAACCGGTTATTGTGGTCGGTAATATTGGCGTTGGCGGTAATGGTAAAACCCCTATTGTTATTTATCTTGTTGAGCTGACTCGTTCATTGGGGTTAACACCTGGTGTTATTTCTCGAGGTTATGGCGGCCAAGCTCCTCATTATCCCTATTTAGTCAATAATGATTCGACAACGTTAATCGCAGGTGATGAACCAGTACTTATTCAACAACGTTGTCATGTACCTGTGGTGGTAGGCAGTGATCGCATTGCCAGTGCTGAGTTATTAATTACGCAGGGCTGCGATATTATAATCAGTGATGATGGCTTACAGCATTATCGCTTACAGCGTGATTTAGAGCTTATTATTGTTGACGGTAAACGGTTATTTGGTAACGGTTTATTATTACCTGCAGGTCCATTAAGAGAAGGGCAGTGGCGTTTAGCTACCAGTGACTTGGTTATTTATAACGCTCAAAAAGCGAAAGATACCCAAAAATTATCAAAGCCAAGCTTACATATGTCATTGGTGGCAACAGATGTCTGCAATTTACTTACTGGTGAGTGTATTAACTTAACGGATTTTATTAAGTTGAACACCTCCGTTAATGCTATTGCCGGTATTGGCGCGCCGCAACGGTTTTTCGATACCTTGACAGAAAATAAGTTTAACATCATAAATCAGCAAGGTTTTGTTGACCATCATAGCTTTATTTTGGCTGATTTTAACGATTTCAATGAAAATATACCGTTATTAATGACTGAAAAAGACGCGGTTAAATGCCGCGGTTTTTGCTCACCTAATTGGTGGTACTTGCCGGTTGATGCGATTTTTAGCCAAGCAGAGCAACAAGTATTACGAGATAAGATTAAAGCTACAAGTGAATGTGGTATTCAGTAAATATATAACTGACCAGATAACTAATATACAAATAATATATAAATAACTAACCAGTGAGAAACCATCATGGCCTTCGATACAAAATTAATGGAAATCCTTGCCTGCCCAGTTTGTAAAGGTAAGTTAGATTACGATAAAGAAGCGAAAGAACTTATTTGTAATTTTGATAGACTTGCCTATCGTATAGAAAAAGATATTCCGGTGTTACTCGAAGGAGAAGCACGAGAGCTTAATATTAGCCAGTCAACTGAGCAGGGTAGTTAATTATGTCTTTTAGTGGCAGTCCTGCAAAAGAGCAAGCAGTAAGCGACGTATCGACAGGTGATACAAGCTTTGTGGTTGTTATTCCTGCTAGATTTCAATCATCACGTTTACCGGGTAAAGTCTTAGCTGACATCAACGGAAAACCTATGATCCAGTGGGTTGTTGAAAAAGCACAGTTAAGTGGCGCTCGCCAAGTGATTGTTGCCACAGATAATGATGAAGTCGCTGCTGTCGTTACTGGCTTTGGCGCAACAGTGTGTAAAACACGTGCTGATCATCAATCAGGTACTGAACGTCTCGCAGAAGTCATGGAACAATATCAATTTAGTGATGATGAAATCATTGTTAATGTACAAGGTGATGAACCTTTTATTCCTCCAGAAAATATTGCACAAGTAGCAAAAAACTTAGCCAATCAACAGCAAAATAGTCGTGTTGCTCGTATGTCGACCTTAGCTATTAATATTGATTCTGTTGAGGAAGCTTTTAATCCTAATGCCGTTAAAGTGATACTTGATAAGGACGGATATGCCTTATATTTTTCACGCGCTACAATTCCTTATGATAGAGAGCGCTTTTTAAATGCCAATGCAAATACAGAAGAAAATATCCGTGCAATAGGTGATTTTTACTTAAGACATGTTGGCATTTATGCCTACCGTGCTGGCTTTATTAAAGACTATGTCAATTGGCCAACCAGTGAGTTAGAACAAGTTGAAGCCTTAGAACAGCTTAGAGTTTTATATCAAGGTGAGCGAATTCACGTAGCGGTAGCTAATAGTCATGTACCAGTTGAGGGTGTTGATACACCAGAAGATTTAGCTAAAGCAAGGGCATACGCAATAAGTTTAGACTAAGGTTTTATAGATAGCTTTAGAGAGTAATTCGTTTACCCAACGACAAAGCCACTTAAAGGGATCGCTGAATGTAATGGCTTTTGGTATAAAATTACTGGCATGCCCGTGGCTTAATTAAGCATAAAATATACTAATTGTAATAAATTAAATGAGAGCTCTATGTATACCTTAAACTTGAAGCAAATGACTAAGCAAGAATTTCTCGATGAATACTGGCAAAAAAAGCCAGTAGTAATTCGTCAGGGATTTAAAAACTTTATTGACCCTATTGCTGCTGATGAATTGGCAGGTCTTGCGATGGAAGAACAAATAGAGTCTCGTTTGGTTCATAAAAAAGATGGTCAATGGCAAGCTGCCTTTGGTCCTTTTGAAAGTTATGAACACTTAGGCACCAAAAACTGGTCTTTGGTGGTACAAGCCCTCGATAACGTCTCTGAAGAAGCGGCAGAAATTATTGAAGCATTCCGTTTTATTCCTCACTGGCGCTTAGATGATTTAATGGCAAGTTTTGCTATGCCAGGAGGTAGTGTTGGTCCACATAGGGATAACTACGATACTTTCATTTGCCAAGGCTCAGGTAAGCGTCACTGGCGAGTAGGAGATAATGGGGATCATGTAGAGTTTGCTGCGCATGAGGCGTTATTACATGTTGAGGCCTTTGAAGCTATTATCGACGTAAAGCTCGAAGCTGGAGATATATTATATATCCCGCCTGGATTCCCTCATGAAGGCATCTCCCTTGATACGTCAATGAGCTTTTCAGTCGGTTTTCGTGGTAATTCAGCGGTAAGTGTACTCAGCGCTTTTGCGGATCATTTAATTGATAATGACAAAGGTAGTCAGTTATTAACCGATCCGAACAGACAGGTAGTTAGTCATAGTGGCGAAGTAAGTAACGACGATTACACCAGTATTAAGTCGCAAGTTCAGAATTTACTGGATGATGACGAGAGCTTTAAAAAATTTACTGGTCAGTTCTTAACGTCGGCCAAACATGATCTCGATATTTTAGTACCCGATGAGCCATTTGAGCTTACTGAAGTGAGTAACTTACTCAATAGTCATGCGATTAAACGTTTAGGTGGTTTACGTGCTTTTTATTTTGAAGATACGATAGAACAAGGTTTGTGTTATATCAATGGTAGTGAATTAGCTTTTTCTGCTGTGATAGCTAATGGCGTGAAACTGCTTTGCGATAAAGTCATGTTACTTCCTGATGATCTTAGCGAGTGGAGCCGTAACGCTGCTTTTGTTGAATTAGCCACTGAATTACTAAACCAAGGTTACTGGTATTTAGCTGAAGTTGAATAGGCGATTTGAATCAAGTTAATTAAGCTCAACTTGATTCAAATAAACGGCACTTACTCTATTAATTTAGTAAGTGCCGTTTTTATTTTTATTGCATAGGCGAAGGGGAACGCATAATAATTTATTTACATTAAGCATTGCTTGTTAATTGTGGATAAGGATAATGGTGTTCTATCTTCATATATTCATTTCCGATTAAACTATGCGCTTAGATAAATTTATTTGTAAAAGTACCGAACTTACCCGTACTGAAGCTAAAAAAGTACTTAAAAGCGGTGAAGTACGTGTTAACGGTGACGTCGCTAAAAATTCGGCTATGCAAGTACATGAAAATAATACTATCACTATTGACAGTCAACAACTTAGCGCCCGTGGCTCACGTTATTATATTTTACATAAAATAGTCGATACTATTTGCTCAAATGTTGATGAAGTCTACCCATCCGTATTGCACTCTATTGAGGTCGATAAAGCCTTTGATTTACACATTGCTGGACGATTAGATGCTGATACCACCGGCTTGGTATTGATTACAGATGATGGCCGCTGGTCACATAATGTCATTTCACCAAAAAAACAATGTCAGAAAACTTATCGCGTATGGCTACGTAGCGAAATTGAAGATGATAAATTATCTACTTTAGTCGCCAGGTTTGATAGTGGGTTGCAGCTGCAAGGAGAAGACTCGCTTACTCGACCAGCAATTTTAACGCGGGTAGAACAAGCTGATTTAGTTGATGAAATGGCTTACAAAAGTGAGGTACTATTGACTATTACCGAAGGTAAATATCACCAAGTTAAGCGAATGTTTGCCGCGGTAGGTAATAGGGTCGTTGGTTTACACCGAGAGCAGATAGGAGATATAACCTTGGGTGATTTAGCTCCAGGGGAGTGGCGTGATTTAACTGAAAATGAAATCGCTCAGTTTTCATAATGTTGGTAATTTATTCCCCTGTCTTATATTGCATAGGATAATACACAGGGAAATAAGCTACTTTTGTATCGCTAAATAAAAAGATTACTTTTTATTTAGCGCATTAAACTTAGTCATTTGCTCTTCGGTAGCAGGTAATTGGTGGTTTTCTTTCCATTCACTGTATGGCATACCGTAAACTTTCTCCCGTGCCGTATCGATATCAACGTCAACACCTAATTTTTCGGCTTCATTCACTGTCCATTTACTAAAACAATTACGGCAAAAACCCGCTAAGTTCATTAACTCAATGTTTTGTACATCTTTACGTGAGTCTAAATGTGCAAGTAAACGGCGAAATACCGCTGCTTGAATTTCTATTTCTTTATCCATTTTATTAACCCTTACTTTGATTATTTACTTTGAAAACATTAGTTAGATAGTATTATCTTGAGATTACTTCTTTGCTTGACTAACTGCTTTATCAGCTGGTTTTGTTGGATCAAAACGTCGAAGTTGTACAATCATGCCGATGTGAGGGTGGTCAAAATAATGAATTTCACCAGTGATCACCCGTCGTTCTTGTTTAAAGGAGATAATCTTATTTTCATCTAATGTTTTATTAACTTTGTTTGTGAATTTTTGCTTAGCGTTCAAGACGGATGGCTTATGCGTTGAATCAACAATATTTAACTCGGACTCGATATAGAGATAATTATTACGCTTTAAATGTACCTTGAACAGTCCATCTAAAGACCATGGTTGCAGTGGTGATGTGATTTTTACTTGCAGGTCAGTTGAGTTATTTACGCTTAATTGTACTTTTTTTACAGTAATATCAGAAGATAACTGATCAATAATAGCTTGGATACTCTCTTCACTTAGAGTTTCGTCATCAGTGTTACTTTCACTGTTGCTGGCATTGGTATCGGTTTGATTACCTAATAAAGTAAATTGCTCAAAGATATTATCAAGTTGTTGCTGTTTGGCTTGCAGGCGTAACTGTTCAGTTTTTGATAACTCATTTGTAGCTTCAGCATTTTCAACCGCCAAATCAGATGTGTCACTCTGACTTATAATCATACCATTATTATTGCTAAGGCTATCTGTAGCGACTTCATTTTTTTGTCTTTGCTCTAAAATAGCTTGTATTTCAAGCGTCTTTTGCTCTAACGCTTTTGTCGCTATTGCTTGTTGGTAAGTTAGCTTAAGATTGTCACCGGCATATAATTTCATTGCTTTAGCTTTTCTTTTACTATCAACTGTTTGACGCCAACCCAGATGTAATAGTGGCGCATAGTTACGAGAGCGTTTGATGCGATTAGCAATAATCTTTAAACGTAGTGAGTCTTGGCTAATTAAGTAAGGACTATCACTTGCCCAAGTGATTTTACCATTTTCATCATCTTGCCATTGCTCAAGTCCATTGATGGTCTTTGCTATCTTATCAACAGGAAAACCATCGAGACTAAACTGTTCTAGT
>CAJWZC010000093.1 GCA_913049915.1 uncultured Colwellia sp. | reverse complement strand
AACTCGGTTATACATATAAAGGTGAGTACGGTATTTCTGGCAGAGAGTATTTTGCTTAAAAACACAGGAAAGTCCATCTTCATATTTTTCAATCTGATGATATCAATGTAAAAAATCATTTGAATTTTGTTAATGTAATGCAGGGTAATATAGAGTTAATCTCTGAATTAAATAAACTTAAGCAAATGCTACATGAAAAGTACCCTCAAGATAAGGGGTCTTATCAAAACGAGAAAGAGTCATTTTATAGTCGTATTAATAAAGTGCTCTAACAAGCACTTCAAACGGAACAAATAACAGTTGGCTGTTTCACTCCGTTCACAATTTTAACCAATTATTAAAAGCCTCTTAATGGTGAGTTATGTGCCGTAATGGTAGCGGAGTTGAGCAATTAGTATTGAACCATCTTGTTGCTTATAAACAATTCGATGCTCATCGTTTATACGACGAGACCAATATCCAGACAATCCGTGTTTTAAAGGTTCTGGTTTTCCAATACCTTCATTTGGAGTTCTCTGAATATCTTTAATGAGCAAATTAATACGCTTTAGTATTTTTTTGTCTGTTGTTTGCCAGTAAAGATATTGTTCCCAAGCTTTAGTTGAAAAAGTTAGCTTCATTCAAGAAGTTCTCTTTCCGAACCATTGCCAGCTTCTAATTCGGCAATAGATTCTAAAAGATCTCTAGCATTTGCTGGTGATCTAAGTAAATATGTAGTTTCTTGCATTGCGTTATAGTCTTCTAAAGACATCATAACAACAGGATCTTCACTTTTACGAGTGATGATAATAGGTGCATGGTCATTACAAACATGCGCCATTGTGTTTGCTAAATTCGCTCTAGCTGCTGTATAGCTTATTGCATTCATATTACTCTCTAAAACGTTCATGTACGTTAATTTGTACATGGTAGCGTAATGGCACATAACAAGCAATTCAAACGGACAAAATACAGCTAGCTTTTTTCGGCCCTCAACATTTCAGCCAACTAAATTTTGCCTCTTAATGGGGCGTGAATGTATTTTATTTATTTGATAAAATCAAATGATTAAGTTAAATCTGGTTTTATGAGATAGTTTGAATTAGATCTGCTTTTAGAGCTTGCTGTAAAGTTAGGTACTCAACAATGGATCGAATGTATCTTAGGCTCTACAGGTGCTTCACCGATGTTAATTATGGCGATGATCACGGGTGTTATGGCGGTAAGACGGTTCTTTGTTGGCCCGATTGTGCACAAGTTTAATCCATCGGGTGTGCTGTTGTTTTCAGCGATAGTCACTACGCTTGGTATTTATTCGATGAGTATGGCAACTGGCAATATGGTTTATGTTTCAGCGTTATTATTTGCTGTTGGCGTGACGTACTTTTGGCCAACGATGATCGGTTTTGTTGCTGAAAATGTACCTAAGTCAGGCGCATTAGGCATGTCAATGTTAGGTGGCGCAGGTATGTTTGCAGTAAGTATATGGAATCCTGTGATCGGTGGCTGGATTGACTCAGCTCGCGAGCGAGCTTTAGCGGTTAATGCTAACCCTGAAGTGGCTAAACTAGCCGCAGGACAAGCGACACTCGCGAATTTAACTGTTTTCTCTTTTGTGCTTATTTTTGCTTTTACCGCGCTGGTTATTTATATGCGTAAAATAATGGACAACAATCAGAAAGTGCATAACAGATAGTTATGAAATTACTCACGATAATAGTTATGCACAAGCTATACCTAAAATAAGTGTGCAATTATAGTCAGTTATAGATGATGTCAAAAAAGACTTTAAGGGAACGATTGAGAAATTAGCCGCTATGGGCTTTAAAGGGTTTGAGTTTGCAGGTGAATTTGTCCCTTTTAAAGACGATAGTAAAGGTTTAAAAAATCTTGCTAAAGCCGTTGTATTGTTTGAAGAAGCAATGTTGTTCTCGCCTGATAGTGGCCAATATGCTTATACCTATGTATTAGCGATTGATGGGACAGGGCAGAGCACACAAGCGTTAAGCCAACTGAAATTACTTATTGTGAATTATCCAGATAAAGCACAACTTCGAGAGCTTGGTTTGTATCTATCACAAAAGTTAAATAATAAAGCTGATTATGACTGGTTCATGCAATTTTAGTAATACTTTATGGCGCTTGGGGGGCGATTTCGCCTTAGAGTATAAGTTCAAAAATGATTTTCTGTGGCGCACATAGTAAGTTAGGTTATATGGCGTTCTGTGCGCATCACTAACTAAAACATAAATCTTGTAAAAGGCAGGTTTATGATCATTTATTTGTCCTGACGAACCTTTGCCAAAGCTCATAAAAAATTGCAATGTAAAGGAATGTAAGTTTAGTTGTATCACTTACCCATAAATATTAGTTTATGTAATGCTAGCTATAGTGCGGTAGATGATTTTGCTGAGTTTACGTATTGTAACAAATCGTTTTATTCGGAGTTAATTTAACTTAATTGTAATCATGAAATTTATACTTTTAGTCATTATTTTAACGTTGACGGCGTGCGCACAAAAGATTGAACCTGCCATTGAAAATGTCGAGTATCCAACGTCATTTATTCAGCAAGGCAGTAATGAACTTGATATTAGTTGGTGGAATAGTTTTGCAAGTGACGAATTATCTCGACTTGTAAGCCAAGGACTACAAGACAACCTTTCTTTAAAAGCCAGAGACCTCAGATTAAAAAGTAGTGCTATCAATGCTAAAATTGCTGGTGCTGACCTCTATCCCACGCTTAATTTAAATGCCAGTGCCTCAACAGATCTTGATGATTTTGGCGACATTGATAAGGTGTCATTAGGCCTTAGTTCTAGTTGGGAGTTAGATTTATGGGGCAACATTGCAGCGAATGAAAATAAAGCCTATTGGAACTATCAAGAACAATTAGCTTTATACCGTGGCAGAGCCAATTTAGTTGCAGGTAGTATTAGTAATGCATGGATAGGTTTGATTACTGAGCAAGAGAAAAAGCTTGCTTTAGCAGACCAATTTAAACGTACTCAAGATGCTTTAAAGGTCATTACTCGACGTTTTTTCATGGGTAAAAATTCGGTAACTAATATCTGGCAACAGCAAAAGTTACTCAAATCTATTGAAGTACGTCAATCCAAAAATCATGCAGATTTGTATATTTATCGTCAAACACTAGCACTGTGGTTAGGTGTACCGACCAATATATTAAATACCAACGAACGACATCCTCTACCTACATTGCCTACATTACCTGAGATGGGGGTTCCTGCCGAGGTGCTAAAGTTTCGGCCTGACATTGAGCAGTCGTTCTCAAAAATAAAAGCGGCTAATGAACAGTTAGCCATGGCGATTTCAAATCAATATCCGCGAATTACTTTAAAAGCAAATTATTCAACATCAAAAAACTCAGTCAGTGACTTATTCGATGACTGGTCTGGAAATTTAATTGCTTCACTGGCTATGCCGCTGTTTGACAGCGGGGTAAGAAAGTCGATAGTCGAACAACGTGAGTTAGAACTTAAAGCCCTGATTATCGACTATCAACAAGTGTGGTTAGAGGCTATAGCAAATGTTAATCAAGTATTGATAAATGAAGCACAATTATTGAAAATCACCATAAATTTGGCTGAACAATTATATTTAGCCCAGCGAACAGAAAAGTTAACGGCAATAAAGTACTTAAACGGAAAAACTAATTACTTGAACTTGCTTAGATCTCAAGAAAGTATTTTATCGCTTGAAAGACAGAGTATCGATGCAAATAAGAAGCTCATCATTAACCGAGTCTTATTATACCGAGAGCTCAGCCACGGTGATTTTTCAATAAACAAATACGCCACCACTAAAAATAATGATATTCAAGGAAAATAGTCTTAATGCGTCGTCTTTTACTTTCAAATAAAATTTTGCCTTTGGTTATTATAATTTTAGGGGGCGTTTTTGCTTATCTAATTTTAAATACGGGGGAGCAACAGCCAAAAGGATATAAAAAAAAGGCAGAGAAGCGTATTCGAATTGTTCAAACTCATAAATTAGAAAAGGGATCTGTGGTGCCCGTTTGGAACGCCTCGGGTTCTGTTATACCTGCTGAGTCGGTTAAAATTTATGCGCGGGTATCGGGGAATATTGCTGAAATAAATGTTTTAGCAACACCAGGCGGAGTCATAAACAAAGGCCAGTGGTTAGCAAAACTTGAAACCATTGATTTTGAATTAGCATTAAAATCACAGCAAGCTCAACTTGAACAAGCCCAAGCTAACTTTTCTCTAGAGCAAGCGGATCAAATACTGGCACAAGAAGAGCTAAAATTACTCGGTAACAGTGATGGATTAGTTATCAATCAATCACTGGTTTTGCGAGAGCCACAATTAACCGTTGCTAAGGCAAAAGTAGCTGTCGCGACAAATAATGTCGAAAAAGCGGCGTTAAATTTAGCAAGAACAACTGTGATGATGCCATTCGATGGAAAAGTGGTCAGTAAAAATATAGGGCAAGGAGGGAAAGTCTCGTCTAATACCTTGTTGTTTTCTGTTATTAACACAGACGTTTATTGGCTTGAGGTTAAAATTCCTCATAAATTTTTGGCAATATTTGATAAGAAAAAATTAGCAAGTCTTTCACAATCTAGATTATGGGGGGAAGGTACTTATCGACCCGCAAGATTTATTTCAATATTACCTGAATTAGATGAAAAAGACCGACAAGTAAAAGTGCTGTTAGCGATTGATGCACCTCAAAGTGAAGAAACTAATCAACCGCAAGTTTTTATCAATGATTTTCTCAATGTTCAATTACAAGGTAATGCCATAAATAATGCATGGACTATCAAGCATCCTTGGTTACAACCCGATAATACTATTTGGGTAGTTGATCAAAATAGTACCTTACAAAAAAGAGCGGTTGAGGTGTTATTTAAAGCGCGAGATGTAATTTATGTCCGAACAAAAATTCAGCCAGGCGATAGAGCTCTGGCCGAAAAACCAGGTATTGCCAGTATTGGTTTAACCGTTAAAACGCGAAAAACCATGGCAAGTAAAATAAAGCAAAATCAAGAACAAAATCAATTTGAAATTTCTCCAACTGAACGCTTAGAAAGACAGAATAAAAAACAACAAAAGAATAGAAAACTACAAGGATTAGCTGATGCAAGTTAATCCTATAGAGTGGATGATAAAGCATAAAGTTGCTCCACATTTATTGATGCTTGCCCTCATTATTGGCGGCTTAGTAATGTCTTTTTTTATTCGCAAAGAATATATGCCAGAAACGTCTAGAGATACTGTTTCTGTTCGGGTGTCATACCCTGGCGCCGCACCGAGTGAATTAGAAGTAGCCATTGCCGGCCCCGTTGAAGCTGCACTCTATGGCATTGATGGTATCAGTAAAGTTGATACTTTTATCTCTACGGGACATATAAGAGTTAAAGCGGAATTAGAAGCAGGGGCTTTTCCTCAAAAAATCTATCAAGATGCCCAACAAGCGGTGAATCGCATATCGTCTTTTCCTGCTGCTATGGAAAAGCCTTCAGTTAAATTAGACACGAGAGTCGCTGATGTGATGGAACTCATTGTGCATGCTGACTTAGAACGTTTTGCTTTAAAACGCCTTACCGAGCAAGTGCGTGACCGTATCTTACAATCCCCCTATATCTCTCAAGTTACGCTTCGAGGAATACCTAAGGAAGAGATCCATGTTGAAGTGGCGCAAACAGACTTACAAGCTTATAACTTAACCCTGAGCAAAATTGCGACCCTGCTGAAAAAGAATGTTGTTGAGAAATCTGCGGGTAAAATTAAAGCGGATAATGGCGACATTTTGGTCTCGATTGATCAACGCGAATTTTGGGCAGAAGGCTTAGCTAATGTGCCGATTATTTCAGACAGTTCGGGTGATCAGTTAACGCTAGGCGACATTGCAAAAGTCACTGAAGGTTTTGCTGATGTACGCGACTTGGTGACTTATAACGGTCAATTATCGGCACAGTTAAATATCTACCGCATGGGAGAGCAAACACCTTCTGAAATTGCCGATGCTATCGAAGATATGTGGCCGGAAATACTCGCTATGCTTCCTCCTGGAGCGGGGATAGCGATTGTTGATGATGACGCCAAGAATTACCAAAAACGATTGAGTTTGTTACTCAAAAATGCCTTTGTAGGTTTGTTATTGGTATTGATCATCATGAGTTTATTCCTTCAGTTTAAACTTGCCTTTTGGGTGGTTGCAGGCATTCCAAGTTCGTTTTTAGGCGCGATACTTTTTCTACCTAGCTTTGATGTCTCCATCAATATGGTTTCTATGTTTGGTTTTATAATCGCTTTAGGCATTGTTGTTGATGATGCCATTATTGCCGGCGAAAATATTTTTTCTCACATTCAAGAAGGTATGTCTTATCAGGAGGCTGCAATAAAAGGGGCTAGTGAAGTCGCTAAACCGTTAACTTATGCAATATTAACCAATATAGTCGCCTTTTTACCTTTGTTATTACTCCCTGGCAGTATGAAGTTATTATTTGGCGCTATTCCTATTGTGGTGGTGCTATGTTTTGCTGTTTCTTGGGTCGAAGCTCTGTTCATTTTGCCTTCTCATTTAGCACATATTAATGATAAGCACCCGAGTAAAATAGAGTTATGGTTTAAGAGAACGCAGCAAAAATGTCACCTTATATTGAATCATTTTATTGAAAATGTTTATCTGCCATTTCTTAATAAGTGCTTGAAGCGGCCGGTGCTTGTACTCTCTATTGCCAGTTTTATTTTATGCATTGTTTTAGCTTATGCCTTTAGCGGTAAAATGGGCTTTAGCCTATACCCCAAAATGGATGGCCGGTGGGTAAAAGCCAGTTATGAAATATCAAGTTCATCTACAGAGCAACAAGCCATTATACTTCGAGAAAGGTTAGCTATTAATGCTCAATCTATGATTAAAGCCTATGAACTGCAAAGCAGTGTGGTTAGTACTCGCAGTATTATTCGTGACAACAGTGTTGAAGTCGCCTTGTTATTGGTAGAAAGTGAAGAACGAGAGTTTTCTACGGGTCAAATAAAGGAATTTTGGCGAGAGCATGCCAAATCATTAGCTAAAGCAGGTAAGCTAAGGTTTAGTGGTGCAAGACGTGGCTCTAGTGTTATTTCAACAGCTTCGTTGACCATTGAATTACGTCACAGTGATAGCCAGATACTCGCACTCGCGGGGCAAGACGCTGTAGAATTTCTGCAGAGCAGTGAAAATGTCCTGGCAACGGTTAATACCATGGAAGAGGGGAAGCCCCAATGGAAACTTACGTTAAATGAGAATGGTCGGGCACTTGGCTTAGATGCCAGTGAATTAGCTGCTCAGATGCGAGCGTCACTCTATGGCGTACGGGCACAAAGACAACACAGGTTACGTAATCAGGTGACCACCTTAGTAAGGTTACCTTTGCATGAACGAGGGGATGTTAATAAAATTGAATCGTTATTAATACGAACTAAAGCTGGTGGGTATGCTCCTTTAGGCAGTGTTGCCACTATCAAAAAGGTATTAGCACCTGGTTTTATTTTAAGGCGAAAAGGTCAACGAATCGAAAAGATTGGCGCTGAAATATTGCCAGAAGAAAGTATTCCGGCAGTAGCTCAAATGGTGAAAAATTACTTATTGCCTGAGCTAGAAGGGCGTTATCCGGGCATAAAAGTCGTTTTTGGTGGCGACCAAGAAGAAATAGCAAACAGTGTTTCAAGATTACAGTTAGGCACTGGTTTTGCGTTGGCTGGCATTTATATCTTATTAGCCATCGCGTTTAGAAGTTACTCGCAACCCATCGTCATTATGGCAATTATTCCGTTTGGCGCGGTAGGTGCTATTTTAGGACATATGGTTTTAGGGTTTGGCCTGAGTATTGTGAGTTTAATGGGCATGCTTGCTCTGGCTGGAGTCGTCGTTAACGACAGTTTGATCCTCGTTGAATATGCCAATAAAAAGTTTGAACAAGGGTATTCAGCAATGGACGCTATAAAAGAGGCCTGCAGAAGAAGGGTGCGTCCAATATTACTGACCACCATCACCACTTTTTGTGGGTTAGCGCCGATGGTCTTTGAAACTTCACGACAAGCTCAATTTGTTGTTCCTATGGCAGTATCTTTAGGTTTTGGTATTTTATTTACCACCATTGTCTGTTTATTAGTATTGCCATCTTTGTATCTTGTTATAAACAAAAAACCTTCGGAAATTCAAACTCAAGTGCCCGTTGGTTTACTGAGTAAAGAATTGTAAAGAGGCTGTAGATAGTTGTTCAATAATTTTATATTAGTATTATTGTTTTTTTATCCTATTTGTATAAGCTAAAGGTGAAGTATGTTTGAAAATTCAATGTCATCAACAATTATAAGCCGAGCTAACATTGCGGTTAATCGATTTGGTTATGGTGCCCGTGGAGATGAGCTAGCACAAGCCGAAAAAGATCCAAGGCAATGGCTAGAGTCTCAATTAAAGCCAATAACGTTTAATGGCGACTTTCCCCATTCAAATACTATTTTGATTGAGCACGCAAAATATCAAAAAGATAAGAAACGTCAGAAGAAACAGCAGAAAAAAAATAGCCAATCTGGCAATATGAAAGATCAAAAAAAGCCTAGAAATTTCTCTCGCCTCGCTTTGCGCAATATGTCTGCCGATACCTTAAATCAAGCAATAGCTTCATCCAATAGTGTTAGTTGGCGACTACTTGATTTTTTTTCTAATCATTTCAGTGTCACCGCTCATGGCCGATTAATGGTAGGGCTTGCCGCTACATTGGAAAGAGAAGCTATTTCGCGACACTTGTTGGGTAACTTTGAAGACATGTTGCTCTCTGTTGAACAGCATCCGGCCATGCTAATTTATCTTAATAATGAAAAATCTTTTGGCCCCAATTCAAGGATGGCGAAAAAAAGAAATAAAGGCCTCAATGAGAACCTCGCTAGAGAAATATTAGAATTGCATACCTTAGGGGATGACGGTGGTTATAGCCAGGATGATGTGATTGAATTAGCAAAAGGCATTACCGGTTGGAGTGTGAAACGTTCTGGCAAAGAGCGAGGTGAAGGTTTTGTCTTCCGTGCTTATGGTCATGAACCTGGCACGAGAATGTTGCTCAGTAAAACATATGGCCAAAAAGGCATAGCGCAAGGCGAGCAAATGTTACGTGATTTAGCGATGCATCCAGCTACCGCTAAACATGTATGTTATAAACTTGCTCATCATTTTGTCGGCCAAAATCCCTCAGCATCCCTGCTAAAAGAGATGCAAGCTACTTGGCTAAAAAACCAAGGCAATATTAAAGCGGTAATGCATTGTCTCTTTGATGCTGAAGAAGCCTGGCCTAATACCGCGCAAAAATACAAAGCACCAAGAGAATTTGTTATTTCAACCCTACGAGCGTTATCGCTGAAAAAGTTTAAAGACAAGGCCTTACTTGCTACCTTAATTAATTTGGGGCAACAACCTTTTAATGCCGGCTCACCGGCGGGTTATAGTGATGACGAACAAGACTGGCTAGGAGCAAGTGCTATGATGGCCCGTATTGATTGGTCAACCATGGTCTCGGGTTACAGCAAAAGAGTCAATGCAGAAAAAGTGATGAACTTGGCCTTAGGTAAAAGTGTTAGTCAGCTAACGTATAACTCGGTAATGAGAGCAGAAAGTCGTCAACAGGCATTGACGTTACTCTTAATGAGCCCAGAATTTCAACGGAGATAATGATGAAAAATACTAATGTAATAAATGATTCTAACAATTTACCAACATCGTCTTTATCTCGACGTCAATTTATCACTATGACGGGCGCAAGTTTAGCGCTTTTATCTTTCCCAATGAGTTCAGCTTTTGCTCTTGAAGAAAAAAAACAAGTTGGTAATCAAGCTGGTAAGCCAAAAATTGTTTGGGTATTGCTACGAGGAGCATTGGACTCTTTACACACGATAGTACCGACCTTTGATCAACAATATAAAACCCTGAGACCCAAATTATCAAGTAGTTTTAAGTCGCCACTGTTACCCTTAGAAAAAGGCTTCGCTTTACATCCTTCATTGAAAAATTTGCATCAGTGGTATCAAGAGAAGTCATTAATCCCTGTCGTCGCAGTGTCTTCGGGTTACCCAAAACGTTCTCATTTTGATGGTCAGGATTATTTAGAAAGTGGTAAAGGTGAAATTGACCATGATAGTGGCTGGTTAGCTCGAGCGATTGAGGTGAAAAATAAACGTGCTTTGGCCGTTTCTCGTTCCACACCGATTAGTTTACGTAGCAGTGACCAGGTAAATACTTGGTATCCTTCAAACCTTAAAGATGCCGATGAAGATATTTATGCTGCTCTGGACAAGTTATATCAAAATGATGAGTCTTTAAGAGCAAGTCTGGAAAGTGGGCTGGAAGTACGTGGATTAGTGGGTGATAAAAAGGGTAAAAAGAAAAAACGTCAGGGTAAGTTTATCAATTTAACGAAAGCCTGCGCCCAGTTAATGGTGGGGGAACAAGGTGTTGATTGTGCGATGTTAGAGCTTGGCGGTTGGGATACCCATAATAATCAAGGATCTCGGCTAAACAATAATTTAGCAGAGTTAGATAATGGCTTAGTTGAGTTAAAATCAGGCTTAGGCGAGGAATGGCAAAATACGGTGGTCATTATCGGTACTGAATTTGGTCGAACCGCCAAAGAAAATGGCACGGGTGGCACTGATCACGGTACGGGCAGTGCTTTGTTTTTAGCTGGCGGCGCCGTGAATGGCGGCAAGGTGCAGGGCAGTTGGCCAGGATTGAAAACTGAACAGTTATTTCAACAGCGAGATTTAATGCCAACAACTAATAGTTTTAGCTGGATTGGTAACGTATTATCACAACATTGGCAATTCACTGAACAAGAGTTAAAGCAAGTTTTCCCTCACGTGAAACCGTATAATCAAGTATTATTAAGAAGTTAACCATTAATTTAATTTTTAAGGTAAGTATAAATTTTGAAGCTTTTCTATTTATGTAGTATTACTTTTAGTCTTTTTTTTGCTACGTTAACTGTGCAAGCGGTCGAAACAGCAGTGCATGAGTTTCAAAAAGATAAACCGATCACCAATCAACAATGTATTTCTTGTCATCAGCAGTCACAACATGATTGGCAACAATCTGATCATAGTAAAGCAATGGCTATTGCCGATGAAAGCTCAGTGTTAGCTGATTTTGATAATAAACAGGTTGAGCACTACGGTCAAAAAGCGTATTTTTTTATCAAAGATGGACGTTACCAAGTCAGTATTTCTTATGATGATAATACCGATACTTATCCAATAAAATATACCTTTGGTCATTTTCCGCTACAACAGTACCTCGTTGAAACAGAGCAAGGTAAATTACAAGTATTACCCTTCGCTTGGGATGCCAGAACAAAAGCTGATGGCGGCCAGCGTTGGTATCATAACTACAGCCATGAAGAAATTCGTCCACAAGACAGATTACATTGGCGTCAACCCTTACAAAACTGGAATGGCATGTGTGCTGATTGTCATTCTGATGGTTTAGTTAGAGACTATAATGCGGAGAAAAATAGTTTCGATAGTCAATTTGATAATATCAATGTTGGCTGTTTATCTTGTCATGGTGATATGTCAGAGCATGCAGAGACAGATAAAAAACGTAATGTGCTGAACGACGTTTTGTCAGCCAAGCATTCTACAGGCTTATGGCTACGCAGTATTGGCGAAAAAACGGCGCACTGGCAGGGAGAGCCACGAAACAATGCTTTCATGGATGGCTGTTTTGCCTGTCATGCATTACGCGCGCCTTTAACCGATGGTCTTGAGGCCAATAAAGCGTTCTTAGATCAATTTACTCCTCAATTACCTGCTGCGCCAAATTATCATGCGGATGGACAAATTAAAGAAGAAGTTTATGTTTATGGCTCTTTCTTACAAAGTAAAATGTTTGCAAAAGGTGTTAACTGCTTAGATTGTCATGACAAACACACCATGAAATTAAAAGTTGAAGGTAACGGGCTTTGTTTACAGTGTCATGGCGCTGAAGTTTTTAATGTCAAAGAACATCATCAACATGAAGATAACTCCACCGGTGCTCAGTGTGTTAATTGTCATATGCCTGAAAATAGATACATGGGTGTTGACGATAGACGTGATCACAGCTTTAAAATTCCTCGTCCTGATTTATCTTTAACTTATAACACCCCTAATGCCTGCACTAAATGTCATGATGATAAAAATGATCAATGGGCAAATGAAAACCTTACAAAATGGCATGGAACTCCAAAAGACATATTAAAAAGTAAACAATTCTTAATGGCGTTAAATAGTGGTCAAGCGATTAATCTAGAAGATCATATAAGTATTATTGCTGATACCAATCTTGATGTTATTAGTCGAGCCAGCGCATTGCAAATGCTTAACTTTACTACGCAAACAATTACCATTGAGCTATTAAAACCCTATTTAACCCACCAGGAAAACTTAATTAGACTCAGTGCAGCAAATGCTGCGTTGTTGTTAACGCCAGAGATAAGAGTGTTGCACCTTAGCCTGTTATTAACGGATAAATTAAAGGCCGTGAGAGTAGCTGCCGCGCGAGGTTTAGTTACCAGTAAAATATCTTCTGCTAATCAACAGGTTTTTGATAAAGCGTTTAGAGAATTAACTCAAGCAAATAAGGTGAATAGCTGGCGTGGCGAAGGTGCGGCGAATCAAGGTGTGTTAGCTATGGAAATGAATAAGTTCACAGATGCAGAAAATTTCTTTAAAAAGGTGATTAAAATAGAGCCTTATTTTGAAGCCGGTTATATCAACTTGGCTGATATTTATCGTGTGCAGCAAAGACCATTTCAGGTTGCCTCAGTACTAAAAAAAGGCATTAAAAACAACCCTAAGTCAGCGTCGTTATATTATTCTTATGGATTACATTTTGTTCGTCAGAAAAAGTTAGAGAAAGGACTCCCGCTTTTTGAAAAATCGATGAAATTATCACCTGATAATTCACAATATGCGTATACTTATGTTTTAGCACTTGATGGTATGGGTAAAAGCCAGCAAGCTTTAAACAAACTTAAATTGCTCATTGTACAATATTCAGATAAAAGTCAACTGAAAGAGTTGGGATTGTATCTATCGCAAAAGTTAAAATTGCGATCAGATTACGATTGGTTTATGAAACTATAAGTCTACATAACACCTTTTGGTTAATGCCATAGAGTATATATTCTAATGTCAGCTACGCTTATAAGATATCTGTCATTAGAAAGAGGGGGGGGGCAGCAAAAAGTTAGCCATTAAACTTCAGCAATAATGTCTCTTTTTAGCGATCAGAAGACGTAATGAGTCAGGGATAATTGACAAATATTTAGGGCTTCATTAGCACCAATGCTACCTATATCATTTGTTGTAATTGAAAACGTAGAGTTAAATATTTATTCCATAGCGTTTTAGTTTTAGCTTATCTAGTGTCATTAGTATTTTGGTTCACTAACGTTATTACACCTGCTGCTTGGATTAAAAATGATATTCTACACATTCGAGATGATGTATTCGGACAGGATAAAATTGAAAAAACAAAGGTAGAATCCATGTGTTACGAGGTCGATTACCATCGTAATTCAGTAGGAAATAGTAGCGACGAAGAAACTGATGTGCATATAATTGTTATTAAACTTAAAGAGTTTAGTGAGTGGCGATTGCCTATTAAATATCTTGAAGAGCATGCTGAGAAATTAAGGTTATATCACTTTATAAATGACAACTTCTATAATTTAGAGTTGCGTAGATTATAGCCCTAACAAGTGACTATGGTGTCAAATCCTAATAGTTAATTCATTTTAGGATCCCAATACACGCCATTTCTCACCATTGAATTTAGCGTAATAACGGGCTCTCTAATACACGCGATTATCGCTACTTTTTTAGGTTTTCCTACGGCTACTAGTCGCTGATAAATAGCCTTAAATGTTGGATTACATTGAATGGCTGACATCATTGCCATGTACATCGCGGCCACCGCGTATCATTCGCTTGCCTTTATACTATCCACTTTCACGATTAAAGGGGCAACCCCGACCAAGGATGATGCTTCTTTATTGTTGATGTAGCCAAGCTCTGGCATTTCACTAATCAAGTTAAATGCTACCACCTTTCCAACGCCAGGGACGCTCTGAATGATGTCATTTTTGATTTTATATTCGTCACAGATTTCAATAAGTTTATGTAATTTATTATCAACTTTCTCTAACTGATTTTTCAGTACCGTAAGCATCGGTTTAATAGATGACGTAATTTCCTTTGGCATTATTTGCAGACGATTCTTCTCCATCGTTTGTATGTCCATGAGTTGACGTCGACGAGATAATAAATCACTCATAAGTCTTATCTGCTCTGGTTTTAGTTGAGATAGTTTTGGCTTAATAGCCTCGGCATAATGGGGAATTAACTGCGCATCAAGCTTATCGGTTTTGGCCTTTTGATTTTACTAATGGCTTCTTTAATACCTATATCATCATTGGTCACGACAAAATAAATATCTAA
>CAJWZC010000092.1 GCA_913049915.1 uncultured Colwellia sp. | reverse complement strand
TTTCTTCTACCTATTCAAGTTATGCACTTATTATTTGAATCCAAGCAATGATTAAATAAAATATTGTAATAATATAATTATTATTGCGACGCTGATATTTTGTTAGCTCCATAACAATAAAATTAATATCATTTTGAAGTATCGTTTTACAAAGAAAGCTGACGACTGGAGACTCTTATCACCAAAATACGTTGAGAAGTAAACTCGGTGTCCCCCCTTGAGCACTACACAACTTAATTTTTGTATAATACGTAAAATCTATCCAGAGGTGTTATGCTCATAATTACTACCATAAATAGCTATTTTACGAAATTAATTTTTAGCTAAGATCTAGTTTAAAATCATATTGGATAACCCTTAAATCCTTGCTAGCACTCAGCATTTTCAATAAATATATTAACTTGAGCAGCAATCTCCCTGACTAAAATAGAATTAAGTATAGCGGCAATCTTATATAATCTTCCTGCAATTATATCCTAAAAGCATCAATTGAACTTTACACTCCAGCTACGTAAACGTCGCTAAAGTTGTGTATAAATCAGTATTAATCGTGAGAAATTACCATCTAAGCCATCATCATTATGAGCTATCGTTTTGCCGTAACTTAATTTTAAACCTAACACTTTAGAAAACTGAATGCCCAGTGTTACTCCCATATTAAAAGAGCGCTGGTGATTATCATTATATTTGCCGTCCGTCTTAGTTTCTCCTCCGTAGGAATAAATACCATCGATAGAAGCCCATAAACCAGGGTTAAAATTATGAGTTAGATGGCTTTCAAGTTTAAGCAATGGGCTTTGACTCAAGGTATCAGCACCAAATGGTTTGTCGTTGTCGCCAAACAAGGTAACACTCGGGAGAAGGTCAAAAGTAGTTAATTTAGGGTCAAGAAAACTCTCCCCAAAACCAAACGTTATTGGCGCTCCTAATTGCATAGAATAGCGATTAGCGCCTAAGTTTGCTGACTTACTCACATCGTACTCGCCTGTCGGTAGGGTCAGCCTTACTAAACCACCCACGGCAAACGTAGGCTTATAACTGGCATATGTCGCTAACGTTAACGGTGGTAAGTTGTATAGACCTGAAGTAAGCAATATCTGTGTATCACTGAGTCCTTGTGATTTAGTTTGATTTTCGAAATCAGGGGCATTGGCCAGTGTAATACTTGACGTTAAACGCCCTAGGGGTTGCACTACTGCGAAGGCTACATAGCGCTCACCAAGCTGCATTGTCCGTGTATATTGAGCAATGAATAAATCTGCATCAATATCAAGGTTAGGATTTACGATACCTGAATTGAGCATTGAGTTACCTGAAACCTGCATACCAAAAACAGTAAAAACATTTGTGTCTATTGGCGGTGGTAAATAAGCACGAGGTCCATCACCAATATCAGCATAAGCCAGATTATTTTGGCTACAAAGCAGAGTAAAAGCTAAAGCTATACTCCAAATTGAAAATTTATTGTTAGCTAATGTATCAACTGTCATCATCTATCCTTTTTTAAATAAAATACATTTAATACGTTTTACTAAGATATATCATGCCGCAATAATTAATTTTTAAGCGGATTACTTTTCACATCGCATAAGTACTTGTTCACTACCTTATTCACTAGCCTTTTCACGACTTTTATTAATAAAACATTATGAGTTCCAATGTCGACTATTTTTACTTGAAGACTAACCTCATTATCTTGTAATATTATCTATAATATAGTTTAATATCAAGGCTATCTCACTAAATTATAAAAATATTCAAGCTATCAGACATGGCAAACTAACATCAAAAGACGGGTTGTCGAGTCAATGTTAATTTAAGATAAACAGTAATAGCTGCGATCATCTGAACACCAATGTAATGCAGTAAACTAATTGAATTCAATAGGGAGTAATAAAATGAAATTAATCTTCGCTTGTATACTTTTTATAGTGATAGGTTTACCTAAAACATCATTCGCTGAAACAGAAGGCCCTTGCTCGGCAAATAGCAAACCCCCTTGCTAAACTCATACAAATACCCTTAGAATTTTCATTTGATAACGGTTTGGGGGTAGACAAAAAAGGTGAGCGAATGTTGTTAAACATTAAGCCTGTTATGCCTTTTTCGTTTAATGATAATTGGAATGTTATTTCACGAACCGTTTTACCGATCGTTTCACTAAATAGTTTGGCACCAAACAATGGCTCAGAGTTTGGTTTAGGTGATACCATTCAAAGCTTTTTCTTCTCACCCAAAGTTGTTGGTGATTCGGGTTGGATATGGGGCGCAGGACCTGTCTTTATTTTACCTACCTCGACAAATGATTATACTGGTATGGGCGAGCTAGGAGTAGGGTTAACTGCAGTTGCTTTGAAACAACATGGTAAATCCTGGACTTACGGTGCACTGGTAAATTATATTTTAGACGTCAATAGTGATAGACCTATAGAGACATCCTTATTACAACCTTTTGTTAGTTATCGTACCCCATCAGCTATTACATACAGTGTAAATTCAGAAGCTACATTCAATGGTATTTTAAACGAATGGGCTGTTCCTATTAAGTTATCTATCAATAAAGTTATACGTTTTGGTAAATTGCCCGTAAGTTTAGGCGCTGGCATTCGCTATTGGCTTGATAGCCCTGCAGGATCCGCTGAAGGTTGGGGAGTTGTTGCTTCTTTAAATATTTTATTACCGAAATAAACGTAAAAAATATCGCTTTACTGAACACGTAATTGACATTTAATTGTCGCATTACTAATAATTTTCTTCTTACAACTATTGAATTTTTTGTATTAAATGATGGCTAATATTTACTGAAGATCATTGATACGAATGGATTTTATCAAACCGCTCGATCTATTATAAATAGCTCAAGCGGTTACTAAATTTAGCGAGTTGACACTATAAGCCGGGTTTTGTAGCTCTCTTACTAAAAGTAAATGAACTGACAATCATTCGTCTAGGCCTTAAATCGCTCTAAGGCTCAAGCAACCTACCCGGTTTCCACGCGAACCACGCTTATATTATCGAAACTTACGTAACAATAATCATGAAACCCTATTTGGTCTTGCTCCAGGTGGAGTTTACCCTGCAATTACTGTTACCAGCAATCCGGTGCGCTCTTACCGCACCCTTTCAGCCTTACCTGTGAAATCTCGAAAGATAACCATCGGCGGTCTTCTCTCTGCTGCACTTGTCGTCGGCTCACGCCGCCCAGGCGTTACCTGGCACCCTGTTCATTGGAGCCCGGACTTTCCTCCCGCTAGAAATACTGATGTAAACTAGCCAGCGATTGTCTGGTCAACTCGGCGCGCATTCTACCTTATTTACGGGAAATGTCTACGACCTTTACTTAATCAGTACGATTTAACTTTCTGACTTTAAGCTTAAAGCAACTTCATATAAGGAATTTTTCTTCACACCGTAGATTTCAGCGGCAATTGCGCAAGCTTTTTTTGGTTTCATTTCAGCAAGTAATAATTTCAACGTGCTAATCACTTCTGCTGATATTTCATTTTCTTTCGCTTTATAACCTTCGATTATTAATACCATCTCACCTTTAAGCTGATTGGCATCTTCTTCAAGCCAAGTAAGAAAGTTTTCCGCGCTATCGCTATGGATAGTTTCAAAGGTTTTAGTTAACTCTCTGGCGATAACGATATAACGTTCACCACCGAGCGTGGTAACAATATCTCGAACGGTATCTATTGCGCGGCGAGGCGCGTCATAAAAAACCATGGTACGAGGTTCATCAGCCAAGGCGAGTAACGTTGCTTGTCTTGCGCCTGACTTAGAAGGTAAAAAACCTTCAAAGCTGAATCGATCAGTCGGTAGTCCGGCTACCGATAATGCTGAAATGGCTGCACAGGCTCCAGGAATAGGCGAAACATTAAGGCCAAGACTTCGGCAATGTCGTACTAGATGAAAACCTGGATCACTTATTAACGGCGTGCCGGCATCTGACACTAAGGCAATAGTTTTGCCCTCTTTTAACATGTTGGCCACTTGATCTTGGCGTTGACGCTCATTATGGTCGTGTAATGACATGGTTTTATTTTTTATCGAAAAGGCAGACAGCAACTTTCCGGTATGGCGAGTATCTTCACAAGCAATAACATCAACTTGTGTTAGTACATCAATTGCCCTCTGGCTGATATCGCCTAAATTACCGATAGGGGTTGCAACAATATAAAGGGTAGCTGGTGTTAATGTTGTTTCACTCATGTAAAATTACTTCACTCGATTTGGCATATGCCCATGATACCTCAGAATTCGTGTTTAAGGATAGCTGAGTAATTCATAATAAATACGCCTCTTTTTATTAAGGGTTGTTCCTTTGAAAGATAAGCGCCAATGAACATGACTCCCTCAGAAATCCCCACAGAGCTGATTTAGAAACACTTTATGTTGCATTATTGATTTCGACAATAGAGTAACTATTTTCTTCAATTAATGCCTTACCTAAAGCCGTTTCTAATTACAGCTGAACCCAAAATTTTGAAGTAACATGGGTATTTATTAGTTGTGACTAACTTCGTAGGCGTTTATTATAACCTTATACTGATAATAATACGCACGGATTTATTGATTGTGCTAAAAACAGCAGCCTCACTTGTAAGATTAGGCCAACAGGATTAGATTACTTTTCAATGAATTTATACTATATTAAATCTCGAGTTTTACCCGCTCTGTTGCTCTCATTACTTGCAAGTTGTAGCACTAAGCAAGCTCCTGAAAATAAAATACCGACTGTCCCAAGTACTGGAATTGAAGAAATTTTAGTAGATTTAGATACACTCTCTGCAGCACATCATATTGAGCTTGCGCAAACGTTAGAAGCTAACGCTGCCGTAGGTGAATTACTTATTGCAACTAAGCTATTTTATCAGCAAAAAGATTATCCTAAAGCGCTGTGGCTTGCAGACAAAATACTCCCGTTAATGGACGAAAAATTTTCTCAACATGCTCAAGAAAAAGTTCAATTAGTACTAATTAAGGCAAGTAGTTTGCAAGAGCTTGGCTATTTCGCTGACAGTCATTTGCAACTCAATCAGCTTGAGCAATACTCTAATAAAAACAGTATATTACTTACCGCTCCATATTACCGGTTATTAAGCGCAGTATTTCAAGAAGAAAAAAGACCTATTCCAGCGTTAAACGCCCAATTATTTGCTTTTTCTTTTACACAGAATTCATCCCAAAGCCAACAGCAAGTAAACATAATTTGGGATAATCTTCAGCGATTATCTCAATGGCAACTTAATCTACTCGCTTTGGATAAAGCACCTAAGAGTAAAGGTTGGTTAGAGCTAACGGCTATAGCCAATAAATTTGGTAGCAATCAAAAACAAATACAATACCACTTAACTATGTGGCAAAAAAAATTCAAGCTACATCCAGGTAATGTCATAGCCAAGAAACTGACTGATCAAGCTATTATTTCAAAAAATATCGAAAACATTGCGGTCATCCTACCCTTAAGTGGCAAACAAAATATGGCTGGGCGAGCAATTCAACAAGGGATTTTAGCGAGTTTTACTAACGATAAAAGTAGCAATCTACATTTTATCGATAGTAATACGGTGAATTGGTATGGTCTAACCAATGAGTTTTCAACACTAAAAATTGATTATGTCATTGGACCATTACTTAAATCCAATGTAGACAAATACATCAGCTATACAAGTGCCCAGACACAATTACAAAATGACTATTTACTGAATGCCAGTAGCGATTTATTCGATTTTAATAAAGTCGAACAGTCAACTGTAAATACAATTAATAATCCAGACAAATCAAATGCCTACGTTACTGCTATTGATAGTGAGTCTGCGATAAATAGCTATTTACAAGCGCCTATTAATGCTGGCGGAATCAATACCCTGCTATTAAATATTCCCGCTAAAGCTACTCTAACGGCCCTCCATACCGTGTTCTCTATGCGTCCAGAAGATGAAGCAAGACAAGCAGCAATGACATTAAGTCGTCAAAATTTCAAGCACCCTATTGTATTAAGCCAAAACAGTATAGTAAGTAAGCGTATTGCTCAAGCATTTGCCACACAGTGGCAACTAGTTACAGGTAATATTGTTGAGGTAGTCGATTACGACACAGGCGCGCAAATGCAGGATAATATTAAAGCTAGTTTATCGGTGAATAAGAGTAAAATTCGCATTGATAAACTTAAAAGCCGTCTTAACCAAAGTATAGAAACGCAAACTCGAAATCGTCGCGATATTGATATGATTTATCTCGTTGGTACCCCAGAACAAACGCGATTAGTAAAACCGTATATTGAAGTTAATATCAGTCCGTTTGCTGATTCTATACCTATTTTTGCTAGCTCTCGTAGCCATAGTACTCAAAGCGATTACAGTAGTAATAGTGACTTGCAAGGGCTAACCTTTACTGAGATCCCTTGGTTGTTAACTGGTGAGCAAAACGCTGAATTAGCAATACTTAGTCAGCAGCTTTGGCCAAAGCGCAGTAATAGTCTATCTCGACTATTTGCTATGGGTTATGACAGCTACCAACTTATTAATAAAATTCCATTGATGCAGCAAGCACCTTATCTTCAACACTGGGGGCAAACAGGGGTAATTAAATTGGGTAACAATAACATTCTTACCCGTAGTTTACTTTGGGGTACTTACCAGCGTGATAAGGTTGTCTCTATTGCTATGGAATAACGATGCTTCGACTAAAAAGATCACCAGTACAGACAAAGGACAAATTACTGAACATTATGCTGAGCAGTATTTAACAGGACTGGGATTAACGCTAATTGATAGAAATTTTCACTCTCGTCAAGGTGAAATAGATCTTATTATGCTTGAAGACGACACCTATGTTTTTATCGAAGTAAAATACCGTAAAAATAGACTATTTGGCGGTGCCATTGCAGCTATACCAGTGAGTAAGCAACAAAAAATTAAGCATTGCGTTACATTTTACCTTCATCAAGCAGGTTTAAATGAATATAATACGTCCTGTCGTATTGATGTAATAGTGCTTCAAGGCGATATTACTCAACCACAAGTTACTTGGTTAAAAAATGCCTTTTAGCATTCATCATTCATCATTCAACTATAGTCGCGGAGTCAATTTTACATGCTAGAACAGATCAAAAATAATTTCACTGAAAGCATACAAACGCAAATTGCCGCAAGTGAGTCGATAGGTCCATCTATAGAGCATGCAGGTATGATGATGGTTCAATGTTTATTAGGCGGTAATAAAATAATATCATGTGGCAATGGTGGCTCTGCAGGACACGCTCAACACTTTTGTGCACAACTGCTTAACAAATATGAAACTGAACGTCCTAGCTTGCCGGCAATCTCTCTCAATAGTGATATTTCAACTATTACCTCTATCGCTAATGATTACCAATATGACGAAGTTTTTTCAAAGCAAATAAGGGCTCTTGGTCATAATGGCGATGTATTATTAGCTATCTCTACCAGTGGTAATTCACGTAACGTCATTAAAGCCATTGAGAGTGCTGTATCTCGTGATATACCTATCATTGCCTTAACAGGATTTGATGGTGGTGATATTTCGGGCCTATTAGGCGAAGGTGATGTAGAAATACGAGTGCCTTCAGCGAGAACATCAAGAATTCAAGAAGTACATTTAATCGTTTTACATAGTCTATGTGAAATTATTGATACAACTTTATTTCCTCAGGATGATTAATAAATGTTGATCTTGAATAAAACGTTTGCCACATTAAGTAAGAGTAAATCAGTACAATTAGCCACTGTATTAATGCTACTTTCTGCACTGCAAAGTTGTGCTATTGCTACGGTAGTAGCCGTTACCGCAGGTGCCACTATGGTTGCCGACAGACGTACTTTTGTCAAACAAATTGACGATCAAAGTATCGAATTTATTGCCCATAATGAATTAAACAAGCATAAGGCATTATCCGATAACACTAACTTACATATAGTTAGTATGAACGGTACGGTTTTAGTGATTGGTCAAGCACCTAATAGCTACTTAAGAGAGCTTGCTATAAAAATAATTCAGGATATTCCTGATATCTTAAGCATACATAATCAGATTCGTATTAGCTCAACTATCACTTTAGCCACACAAAGCAATGATATATGGCTAACATCTAAGGTCAAATCAGCTTTGCTTGCTAATAGCGATGTCAATGCAAAGGATATTAAAGTTGTCACTGAGAATTCTGAAGTATTCCTGCTCGGTTTAGTTACCAAGAAGGAAGCCTCCATTGTGGTAGATATTACCCGTAACATTAACGGTGTTAGCCGCGTATTTAAAGCGTTTGAATATATCTAACACGTATATTTATTACTAAATTTTAAGACAAAAAAACGTTAGATATCAATGATATCTAACGTTTTTTGTAACTGTAATTAAAGTAAACTATAAAGCTATTTGATAACTTTCAAACTTGCTTTACTTTTTCCTTTGGGCTTGCTCGATTTTTCTGTCTCACTACCTGTTGAAGCAACACTACTTAAAGTAGATTTTGGTTTAACGGGTATCACATCAACTATCTCATTTTCATCCTCAACAGGATGCTCGATAGGCAATGAAGTCCCAGCACCATTCTCTTTAGCGTATATAGCACCTATCGCACCGTAGGGTACAGTAATATGCTCTAATTTACCGCCAAAACGGGCACTAAACTCAATGGTTTTATCACCTAATGCGATAGTCCCAATAGCTGAACTTGCAACATTTAGAACAATCTGTCCATCAGCCACATAACTCATTGGCACTAATACACCATATACATTAACATCAACCATAATATATGGCGTGAGGTCATTGTCTGAAATCCACTCATAGAAAGCCTTAACTATATAAGGCTTATTTGAGCTCATAGAGCTAGGTGTTGCATCATCCATTATGCAGGATGACCAAAGCGTAATTCACGTTCTTCTTCAGTCAATGAAGCTTGAAATGACTCACGTTCAAACACACGTAACATATAAGTTTTAAGTTCTTTTGAACCTTGACCAACTAATTCAATACCAAATACAGGTAAACGCCATAGTAATGGTGCTAAATAACAATCAACTAAACTGTACTCTTCGCTCATAAAATAAGGTGCTTCGTTTAAAATTGGTGCAATACTTAACAAGCTTTCTTTTAATTCTTGACGCGCTTTAGTCGCTTTATCAGCACTGCCTGTCATGATGATTTTAGTTAGACTATACCAATCTTGTTCCATACGATGCATCAATAAACGGCTACGACCACGTGCTACAGGATATACTGGCATCAATGGTGGATGAGGAAAACGTTCATCTAAATATTCAACGATAATTTTAGCTTCATATAGCGCTAATTCACGGTCAATTAAAGTTGGTACTGTACCATATGGATTCAAGTCCAATAGGTCTTCAGGCAAGTTAGCTAAATCAACTAAGTTGATGTCAACACCAACACCTTTTTCTGCTAAAACAATGCGTGTCTGATGACTATACATATCATCGGCATGAGAGAACAACGTCATCACAGAGCGTTTATTTGCTGCTACGGCCATAAAGCCTCCTAAAATCGTTTACTTTAAAAACTAACAAAGGGAAACTTGATATTCAACTATCAAATCCCCTGAAATTTATTGCACTTATAGTCAAGCCACTTGAAGCTGTGTGTTTCAGGACCACTAAGCGATTTATAATCAAGGCGCCTACTTTTATCAAGGGTTATTCCCTTAAAAAAGGAAGCAACAAAGAGCATAAAGTACTCAGAGGTCCCCATAGGCCCGGTTTAAAAACGCTTTAGGGTAGATTATTAATTTTGAGAAGGGAGTAACCATTCTCTTCAATCAATACCTTACCTAAAGACGTTTCTAATTACAGCTACAACCTACATATTCATAGGGTTTGGGTATATAACTTAGTGTACGTCTTTCCAATATTCTTTCTTAAGGAAATAAGCAATAATAAAGAAGAAAAATAAGAAAACTAAGACCCAGTAACCAAGAGCTTTTCGCTCAAGTTTATTTGGTTCGCCAACATATTCTAAGAAGTTTGTTAAGTCACGTACTACTACATCATACTCTTCAGCAGTTAAACTACCACCCATTGCTGGTGATAAAGTAGATACATCGTGCTCTTTACCTTCTCCGTCAAGCTCTTTACTAATCGTTAACGTACTAACGCCTTGTAAACTTTCCAAAACATGCGGCATACCAACATCTTTATATGCTGTATTGTTAACGCCAAATGGGCGTGATTCATCAATATGAAAAGAACGTAAGTAAGTATAAATCCAATCAGGGCTACGTAAACGTGCTTCTAATGTTAAATCTGGTGGCGCGATACCAAACCATTTTGCCGCATCTTTTCCTGGCATGGTATTGAGAATATGTCCACCCACTTTGTCACCAGTAGGCATGAAGTTAGCAACACCATCAGCTTCTTCAATACCTAAATCGACAAAGGTACGATTGTAACGTTGATATTGTAACTGATGACAGCCTAAACAATAATTAATATAGGTTTTAAAGCCTTTTTTTAAAGACTCCTTATCTGATAAATCATTATTGGCTTTATCTAATTGAATACTTGGCCCTGCAGCAACAGCAGTGAACGACACAAGTGCCGTTATGCTAAGAAATATACTGAAAGTAGCGGCTATAATTAATTTTTTCATTAGTCTGCTATCCTATCTGGAACTGGTTTAGTATTTTCATTTTTACTATAAAACCACAAAGCAATAAAGAAACCAAAATAACCAAAACTAGCAATTATACCAATTAAATTAGCTATTGGAGTTGCTGGCATAGTACCTAAAGCACCCAAAACAACAAAACAAAGCGCGAATTGAATCAAGTTAGCTAAATGTAACTTTGAACGATAGCGAATAGATTTAACTGTACCACGGTCAAACCAAGGTAAAGCAAATAACATCACGATAGCGCCAAACATAGCAACGGCACCTAATAACTTATCAGGAACAACACGTAAAATAGTGTAGAAAGGACCAAAATACCATACAGGTGCAATATGCTCAGGTGTTTTTAAGCCGTTTGCAGGAGTAAAGTTTGGCGCTTCTATAAAGTAACCACCGCCCTCTGGTGCAAAAAACATTACCCAACAAAATAAGAATAAGAAAACAGCAACACCCATAATATCTTTTACAGTGTAGTAAGGATGGAAAGGTACTGCATCGACAATATCGTATTTATCACTGTATTGTTTATGGAAAGTAAACTTACTTAGTTCTTCAGGTTTAACACTACCTTTAGGCTTTTTAATATCGATACCTTCAGGATTATTTGAACCTACCTCATGTAAAGCAAGGATATGCAAGAATACTAAAATAACTAGTACCAGTGGCATCGCAATAACGTGTAATGCGAAGAAGCGGTTTAAAGTAGCACCTGAGATGACATAATCACCACGGATCCATAACGTTAAATCATCACCAATAATAGGGATAGCACCAAACAGAGATATTATTACTTGTGCGCCCCAGAAAGACATATTACCCCAAGGTAATAAGTAACCCATAAACGCTTCAGCCATTAGTACTAAGAAGATCAACATACCGAAGATCCATAATAATTCACGCGGTTTTTGATACGAACCATAGATTAGGGCGCGCATCATGTGCATATATATCACCACGAAAAAGGCAGATGCTCCAGTTGAATGCATATAACGTAATAACCAACCAAAGTCGACATCACGCATAATGTATTCAATAGACGCAAATGCACCTTCGGCAGAAGGTTCATAGTTCATTGTTAACCAAATACCGGTAAGAATTTGGTTAACAAGTACTAACATGGCTAAAGAACCAAAGAAATACCAAAAATTAAAGTTTTTTGGTGCAGGGTATTGCCCTACATGCTTATTCCAAGCATCAGTAACAGGTAAACGTTTGTTTATCCAGCCCATAAAGTCAGTAACTAGTTTCATTAACATTATGCTTCCCCTTGAGCAACACCGATAAGCAAAGTGTCATCATTGATAAAAGAATGCTCTGGAACCACTAAATTTAATGGTGCAGGAACACCTTGAAATACGCGACCAGCCATATCGAATTTACTACCATGACATGGACAGAAGAAGCCATTTGGAACGCCTTCAACGAATTGCTCGAAATCACCACCATGGTGAGTAGGAGCACAACCTAAGTGTGTACAAACACCTAAGGCAACTAAGAATTCAGGTCTGATTGAACGATAAGCATTAGTTGCATAAACAGGTTGTTGAGCTTTTTCAGAATTAGGATCACGTAACTGGTCGTCGTGTTTAGCTAAATCACTAACTGTTTTTTCCGTTCGACGTACAACATAAACGGGTTTACCACGCCATTCAGCACGGATTAATTGACCAGGCTGTATTTTACCTATATTAACTTCAACTGGAGCACCCGCAGCTTTCGCGCGAGCACTTGGATTCCAGGAAGCAATAAAAGGCACAGCAGCCCCAACCACACCAGCACCACCAACAACTGCAGTAGCAGCGGTTAGGAAGCGTCTGCGGCCGTTATTCACAGGCACATTGCTCATTCATACTCTCCAACTAAGACACTAACAAAACAATTATTTTTATGACTCACTAAGCGATAATTTTATAATAACCAGCAAGCACAGCGTTTGTTTTTGTTAGATCAAATTCATACCAAGTGGTATATCGACAAAAATTTTTATGATCATAAAGAAATAGCGTGTTTTTTACAAGGTAAAAAGGGGCTTAGACACTGTAAAAGGAGAAATACTTTGAAATACTTTGAAATAGAATAAATAAAGTATATTTAGTGTCATTAAAAACCAAGCCATGCGCTATTAAAATCCAGCCTAAGGCACTCTCAAAACTCCATGTATACCACTCCCTCGTAGGCGTAAACTTGTTGGCGCTACTTTATCATCAGGTATAAAAAAACCGACACAAGGTCGGTTTTTTATAAAGTAAATTCTAAACAGCCTGAATTTAAACAAAGCTATCAAGATGTAAGCCCCTGAACCTAAAAGCCTTTAGCAATAAAAGCCTTAAGTGATTAGAGCGAACAACGCAGACAATGCCGTATAAATCCTGAATATAACAAATTTTAACGTTTTGAGAATTGTGGTTTCTTACGTGCTTTATGTAAGCCCACTTTCTTACGCTCAACTTTACGCGCATCACGAGTAACGAAGCCAGCTTTACGTAATTCACCACGTAAAGTTTCATCAAAAACCATTAATGCACGCGTAATGCCGTGACGAATCGCGCCAGCTTGACCAGAAATACCACCACCAACTACAGAGATGTTAAAGTCAAACTTTTCTAACATGCCAACTAACTCTAATGGTTGACGAACAACCATACGAGCAGTTTCACGACCGAAGTACGTAGAAATGTCACGTTTATTAATTGTGATTGCACCGTTACCAGCTTTCATAAACACACGAGCAGTTGAGCTCTTGCGACGACCAGTACCGTAATATTGATTATCAGCCATTGCTTATAGCTCCAAAAGTTGTGGTTGTTGTGCTGTATGTGCATGCTCTGGGCCTGCATATACTTTTAATTTGCGGAACATTTCACGACCTAAAGGACCTTTAGGTAACATGCCTTTCACTGCAAATTCAAGAACGCGTGTAGGTGCTTTTTCAATTAACTTTTCAAAGCTAATTTGCTTAAGGCCACCAGGGAATTCAGTATGCGAATAGTAAATTTTACCTTTCGCTTTGTTACCTGTTACACGTACTTTCTCAGCATTGATAACAACGATATAATCGCCAGTATCTACGTGAGGTGTATATTCTACTTTATGCTTACCGCGTAAACGGGTTGCAATTTCAGTTGCGATACGACCTAAAGTTTTATCTTCGGCGTCCACTAAGAACCATTCGCGTTGAACGCTTGCTGGTTTTGCTACAAAAGTTTTCATTAAAAAACCCAATCTTAAAAATGTTACTTAAATGACAATATAAAAATTAATTTACTTGCCGGTTAAATGGACTACGCCATTGCCCCTTCGAGCATCGAGCCCAGCGCCACTATTTATAGGCAATTTACTTTAAAATAAAAACTTAAAAGTAAGAATGTTCCACAAAACAATAGGCTTTTGTAACGTAGGGAGCGCGGATTATACAGAAAGAGTAAGTAAAGATCACGTTTATTCAATGAATAAAGCATTAATTTTTGCTAATTAATACCATTATGACTATTTATCATCACTTTATTAACCTTGAACTTATAAAAATAATAAATTAACGAAATCTTATATTTGTAGGCTACAAATAAAACATCTAAATAATGGGGTAATACTCCTTTTTTATTTTACTTAAAAATATCAAGAGAGGGATTCAACAAAAACGTTATCAATCTATTGATAACTTATGATAATTAATTATCGCCTGCACATCAATTCGCTATAGTTTTTTACTGATAACGGCAAATCTGTTGCTCATTAGCGACATATTGACATTAAAATTAAAACAACTTAGCTTGTATGAGCTAATTAAGGGTTACAGCCTGGTTAAAAGTTAATCTGTTGTAAATAATGGGTTATAAAATAATCGCTCTTTGGTTAAGTAATAACAAAAACAAAAAAAGTCGCAACAAAGTTTTACATTTACGAAATTTTGTCGCAGTATGAGCTCAGCCCCCGTAATATACAAATGGAAATATAAAAAATCATGAAAAACTTAACACAAATGAAAAAAAGCGTACAACAAGGCTTTACCCTGATTGAATTAATGATCGTTGTAGCGATTATCGGTATTTTAGCAGCGGTTGCCTTACCTGCTTATCAAGATTACATTGCAAAAGCAGCGTTTTCTGAAACGGTAGCAGCAACTACAGG
>CAJWZC010000091.1 GCA_913049915.1 uncultured Colwellia sp. | reverse complement strand
GGCATTGCTAATATTGCTGCCCAAGCGATACCAACACCAATCATAGGTAAAAATAATGATACCGCACCTTGAGGCACTGAAATTTGGGTGATACCTAAATTAACGAGTGTTAATTCTGGATTGTTTACCAACATGATACTTAAATAACCGATACCACCAGCCAACAAAGAAAGTGAGTAGGTTAACTTACGGCCAATTTTATTAGCTACTTTTGCCATAAAAATGGAAGCAATAGCAGCAAATAATGAATAAGCCGCAAAGATAATCCCAACCCAATCACCGGCAGTACCTTTCGCTTGCGCAATATGTGCAGGTATGGTGCCAACAGACTCTAGGTAAGTTGGGTCAAACCATTTGGCATCAATGCCCCAGATATGTTGTGCAATGGCTGGCATGGTATATACCCACATAATAAATAGCGCAAACCAAGAGAAAAACTGTACTAATGCAAGTTGCTTCATGGTTTTAGGCATCGTTTTTACCAGCGATAAAAATTCAACTAACTTCTCACTAAGAGATTGAGCTACTTCTTGCTCTTCTAGTTCAGCTAAGCCATTAGTACCTGGTTGATATTCTTTGGTACGTAATACTGTCCATAATACTGAACCAAGCATTACCGTTGCGCCAATATAGAAAGCCCAAATAACTGAGGGAGCAACCTGACCAGCAGTACTCGCGGTATTTTCTAGGCCAATAACATTAGTTAAAACGAATGGTAAAATAGAGCCAAAAACAGCACCAATATTAATTAAAAATGACTGAATAGAGTAACCCACATTCCTTTGTTCTGCAGGTACCATATCAGAAACTAAGGCACGGAATGGTTGAAAAGCTAAGTTGAAAGAGGCGTCCATCAAAGCCAGCATCATGGCACCAAAAAAGAGTGGCGTGATAAAGCTCGCTAACGTTGCCGAATTGGGCATTAATAACATACCAATAGCAGCGGCGATACCACCAGCTAAAATATAAGGGTTACGACGACCTAAGCGGTTCCAAGTCTTATCTGAAGCTGAGCCAACGATAGGTTGGATAATCAAGCCCATGATAGGAGCTACCAACCAAAAGAGTGACAAAGAATGTAGGTCAGCACCTAAATCAGAAAGTATCCGGCTAGCATTAGCATTTTGTAAGGCAAAGCCAAACTGTACGCCAAGAAAACCGAAACTTACATTCCAAATCTGCCAAAAACTTAAACGTGGTTTTTGCTGGTTCTGCTGTTCTTGATTACTGTTATCACTCATGTTGGGTAGCTCTTATTATTATGTATTACCTTGCAGCCTTTAAAAAAAGCACATTATTACTTCGGATAAACCTCAATAATAATGTGCAATACCAATAAGGCATTAAACAAGCGTGTGTTGAAATATCTTTTAAGACTTAATTATCAATAAAAGTTAAAGCAAGAATTTTAATATACCGATTTTAGCGAGTAAGGACTAGCAGTTACATACGTATTCAGTTACGTTTACCCACTCTTGATTACCTTTAGCTGTCTTGTAAAACAAAAGCGGCTGCCCCAAGTAATCCTGGCTGTTCTTCTGTTATCACATAAGTGGGTGCTTGCTCGGTAATAGAAGACAAGCGACCTTTGGTTTCAAAGCGCGCTCTAAAGTCACTTGATTTTAAGTAATCAATAAAGCGTGGCACTATGCCGCCAGCAATATAAACACCGCCTTGGCTATTCATTATTAATGCTAAATTTCCAGCAAAGCTACCGAGTACATTACAAAAAAGTGTTAGTGTTTTTTCGCAGATACTGCAAGTACCATCAAGGGCTTTGGTAGTGATCTCTTTAGCTAAAAGCTTATCGTTAATTGTAGTGATTTTTTTACCTTCATTAATAAATAACAATGCTTGATAAACTTGTTCTAAACCATAACCAGACAATAATTGCTCGTATGAAACACGCTTTCTTAAACCATGGATGAAGTTCATCACTTGTTGTTCTGTTTCATTAATTGGGGCAAAATCAATATGACCGCCTTCACCACTAATACAGTGCCATTGTTTATTCTCGGCAACGGTTATTGGTACTAAGTTAGCTACGCCTAAACCTGTACCTGGGCCACATACCGAAATAGGTTTGCCAGCAACACTTGTACCACCGCCAATTTTAACTTTTTGATTATCAGATAAAAGCGGGATAGCCATAGCGATGGCGGTGTAATCATTAATAAAGCTTAAAGCATTAAGTTTTAATGCTTGTTTAAGTTCTTTTTGGGAGAACTGCCAAGGTAAATTAGTCATGCTAATTAAGTCTGTATCTACTGGGCAAGCAATCGCAAAACACGCGTTAATGATTAGGTCATCAATACTTTTAATTTCAATATAATGGGCAACCACTTCAGATAAACTAGTAAATTTCTCACATTGATAGGTTTCAATCTCAGTGATATCTATACCATTTCTATCGCTGTTATCAGTAATATCACTATTATCAGTGATAGCTGATGCTTGCGCTAAGCGAATATTAGTACCACCAATATCAGCAATGAGGTTGATTATTCTTTTTTCTGTCGAGGGTAAATTTGTATTCATAATTTATTGTATCGTTAGAGTTAAAGGTTGATGTTGCCAAGTAAAAGTGACCGTTAAAGTGTTGTTTTTCTCTTGCCAAATAGTATTTTTTATTACTTTATTGTTTAGGTTTACTTTCTTTGGCGCTTGTTCAATATTATGAATAACTAACGTCATTAGACGTGTCATTGGCATACTTTTATAACCTTTACCTGTACGATTAAGGCTTATGCTCAGCTGTTCTTGCTGACTATTATTTTTGGCAGTAAAGTGTAGTAATTCAAATAAACCTTTTTCGATAGCTTGATAGGTTTTCCCATCATCTTCATACATTTCGTAGTTGGCGTAAGCCACTGATTTATCAGTGTAATAATGCAGTGTTAATTCACTAGCGTCATAATCTTGTGTCGATTGAATATCATCAATCATGGGAATAAACGCACCTGCGCGCACAAGTACTGGTAAAGTTTCTAAACTTGTTGGCAAGTTAATCGTTTGATTACCTTCATATTTTTTAGTGGATTTATTCTCACTAGTAAAATAGTCAAACCAAACACCTGCAGGTAAGTTTACTTCGACAGAGGTGACATTAGGGGATACCACCGGGGTTACTAAAAATGCATCACCCCATAGATAACTGCTGGCGTTATCAATAAGTAATGAATTTGTATCATCCTCAAAAAATAGCGGACGCATTAATGGCATGCCCGTAGTACTATTTTGATAGGCGAGGGTGTAATTGTATGGCAGCAACTTATATCTTAATTTTATATATTCTCTTAAAATATCTTGGGTACGTTTGTCATGAAATACCGCTTCTGGTGCTATATTATCTTGGCCATGAGGGCGGTAAATGGGCTGGAATATGCCATATTGTAACCAACGTATATACATCTCTTGATCAAATTGTTCGCCACCAGCAAAGCCGCCTAAATCAGAGTGGGTATAAGCCATACCTAATAAGCTCATTTGTAAGCTCAACTCAACTTGCGGCTTTAAACCTCCCCAAGAACGACTCACGTCACCAGTCCAAGGGATCATGCCATAGCGCTGTGAACCCGCAAAACCAGAACGCATTAAAATAAATGGTCGTTGATCAGGGTTCATGCTAACTTGATTATCAAACACCATTTTTGCCCATTGATGGCCATAAACATTATGAATAGCATCGGCATTGACTACACTACCATCACTTAGCGTATGTAAGGTATCGCTAGGATGAACTTCTGGCTCACCTAAATCACCCCACCAGCCTGTTACACCTTGCTGATAAAGTTTCTGATAAATATCATTAAACCACTGCTGGCCCTTGTTATTAAAGACATCAACTAAGCCGGTATTACCAAAATAAAAATCAAATTGTTTGGCTTTGCCGTGTTCATCGGTAGCTAATGCTCGATTATCAACAGCATCTTGCCACTTACTTGATGTACTCAATATAAAAGGCTCCGTGATTAAAATGGTGTTTACGCCTTTGTCTTTAATATCACTGATCATTTTTTCAGGCTCAGGGAAGGCATTTTTATCCCAAGCTAAATTACCCATGTGACCTTTAATATCTTTACCAAACCAATATAAATCTAGAATCAGTGCATCAAGAGGAAAGTCTAAATCGATAAACTTATCTACGGTTGCCCTAACTTCGGCTTCTGTTCGATAACCAAATCGTGATGCATAGTTACCTAAAGACCAGCGAGGCGGTAAAGGCTGTTTACCGGTAACATCAACATAGTTATTAAGTAGTTGAGGGTAAGTGTCGGCAGAAAAAACGATATAAGACATACGACCCGCGACAGCAGAAAATTCTAAAATATTCTTTTCTTTTTTAGCGATATCCATATAACCTTTGGCAGAGTTATCAAATAGCACAATGTATTTGTTACTCGACATAACCGCAGGTATCGAGAAATTCATTTGATCTGATTGAGTGGTATAGCCGTAATGTGCTCGATTATATAACGGGAAGCTATGGCCGCGTCTATCCATGCCTAAGACACGTTCACCACCACCAAGCATTTTTTCGGTGTCGTCTAAATAAAAGCGAAAGCCTTGAACCGGTAATTCTTTGGTGGTTTTGGTTGCTGTGCTACTACCTTCTACTGGTGGTATTTCAATGACTTCACTTACTGTTCCGCTAAAAAATCCTTGCTGCTCGGCGATGAGTAACTTGTTCTTTTGGTCTTTATCTTTCTGGTTATCACTTTTTTGGTAATAACTAATAGAAAAAGGTGCCTTGTTAATCACAGCACTGAGTTTGTTCAAGGTTAAGGTCAGCTGATTTTTATCTTCTTTGATAATAAATTGACGATTCAACGCTTGTTCTTTTATAGCGAAAGAAGGGAGTTGACTCGCAGGCAGCTGTTTATTAAAACTTTGATAGTGAGTTGCTATTGCGCCTTCGCCATAAGCATTTAAGGTAATGGTCGATAAATTTGTTGTGATAACAACACTTTTACCTTCTAACTTGTGATTTAGATAATTGCCATTACTTGCCAATGCTAAAGCCAATGAAGGGGTTGATGCAGCTAAGATGATTAAAAGGCTTGCTGATAAGTAAGTTAATAAATTAATGCTGAAGTATTTATAGGTGAATAAACGCAAAACAATACCCTTGAGGTTGAGATAAATACGAGATAGCTTTTGATAATACCCTTTGTATAAGGCAAGCAGCATCTTGAATACGTATGCAATAGTCACTTCTCATCATATAAGTATTACATACGTATGTAATTTAGGAGATTTGTTATACATACGTATGCAAAGCCTTTCAGCTAACTTTTTATTTGCGTATTCTAATGTGATAATTATTAAATGCTTGAGTAACGACCGTTGATAATGGCTGTCGCCAAACAAGTAAATATCAGTGTTGGGGTTTTCAAATGAATGAACAAATGTGGTGGCGTGGCGCGGTAATTTATCAAATTTATCCACGTAGCTTCTATGATGCTAATCAGGATGGCATTGGCGATTTGCCAGGAATTATTAGTAAGTTAGATTATATTGCTAGTTTAGGTGTTGATGCAATTTGGATCTCGCCTTTTTTCAAATCCCCAATGAAAGATTTTGGCTATGATATTAGTGACTATCGTGAAATTGATCCTATTTTTGGTACGCTAGCGGACTTCGATGAACTTGTCATTAAAGCACATGCCTTTGGTATTAAAATTATGATTGATCAGGTGCTTAGTCATACTTCTGATCAACACCAGTGGTTTATTGATTCACGTGAAGATCAAACTAACGATAAAGCCGATTGGTACGTATGGAGCGATGCAAAAGCAGATGGCACAGCACCTAACAACTGGTTATCTATATTTGGTGGCTCAGGCTGGACTTGGGAGCCAAGACGTCAACAATACTACCTACATAACTTTCTCACAAGTCAGCCAGATTTAAACTTCCATAATCCTGATGTACGCCAAGCAGTATTGGATAATATTGAATTTTGGCTCAAACGTGGTGTTGATGGTTTCCGTCTTGATGCGATTAACTTTTGTTATCATGATGCGCTATTACGTGATAACCCTGCGAAGGCTAAAGAGTTAAGAACAAATATTGGTTTTGATGAAAAAAATCCATATGCCTACCAGTATCATTATTACAATAACACCCAAGATGAAAACTTAGGTTTTATGGAAGATATTCGAACGCTACTTGATCAGTATCCAGGTAGTGTCGCTTTAGGTGAAATATCTTCAGAAGATTCATTAAAAACTATGGCGGAATATACCCAAGGTGAACATCGTTTGCACATGGGTTACAGCTTTGATTTATTAACCGATAATTTTAGCGCGAGTTATATCAAACAAGTTGTGCAAAACCTTGAATCACGTGTGTTAGATGGCTGGCCATGTTGGTCTATTTCAAACCACGATGTAGAGCGTGTTGTTACAAGGTGGGGCGGCTTTAATAGTAAAGATTTTGCTAAAATGTTGTATGCAATGATTTCGTCATTACGTGGCAGTGTTTGTAGCTATCAAGGTGAAGAGTTAGGTTTAACTGAAGCTGATATCTCTTTTGAAGATATTCAAGACCCTTACGGTATAACTTTTTGGCCGCAATTTAAAGGTCGAGATGGTTGCAGAACACCACACCCATGGCAGCATGACTCAGTTAATGCTGGTTTTAGTGAAGGTAAACCTTGGTTACCAGTAGCAAGCGAGCACTTTGTTCAATCAGTAGACGTACAAGATAAAGTGATGGATTCAGTATTAAATAGTTATCGTCATTTTAATCATTGGCGTAAAGATCAACCTATTTTGCGTTATGGTGACATCAACTTTATTGATACCGATGAACCACTATTAGCTTTTGTGCGCCAATATCAAGGTGAGCAGTTATTAGTATGTTTTAACTTTAGCGAGCTAAGCCAAACAATAGCTTTATCTTCACTGACTCAAGCAAGTGATAGCTTAACTGTGTTATCTGATCATAAGCTAGTAAGCGGAACAATTACTGATGGTAGATTGCAGTTACCACCTTTTGGCTGTTTTTATAGCAAGCTTTAATTAATTACTCAGTTCCTTACTCAGTTATGTCAGTAAGTTAATTTGGTCAATACGGTAAACATATGAAGAGAAATTCAATGAATTTTATTAGTAAATTTTCGCTACTAGCAGCAATAGGCTTAGCCTTTGTAACATCGCAGTTAAGCCAAGCAAGCGAAGCTAATTTAGTAGCTAAAGCGGCCAAGTTAGCACCTTATCAACAACGTGATTTTCAAGACGAAGTCTTTTATTTTGTTTTACCAGACCGTTTTTATAATGCTGATACCAGTAATGACTTAGGTGCGGCTGCGAATGATAAAAAACGTGCTGTATCTCGCGGAGGTTTTGATAAAAGCCATAAAGGTATGTATCACGGTGGTGACTTAGCAGGTCTTACTGAAAAATTATCTTACCTTGATAATATGGGCGTAAGTGCTATTTGGTTAACACCAGTATTACGTAATCGCGCGATGCAAGCGGGTACCTCAGGCTATCATGGTTATTGGATTTTAGACTTTACAGAAATTGATCCACACCTTGGTAGTAACGCTGAGTTAAAAAACTTTATCGACCAAGCACACCAACGTAATATAAAAGTATTTTTTGATATTATTACTAACCATACCGCGGACGTGATTAAGACAGAAGAATGTCACGGTAAAGATGGCTTAGGTTGGATTGTTGATTTAAGTGAAGGTAATGATTGTCCATTTATTTCCATGGCACAACTTGCTAACGGCAAGCATTACAGCCCATTAATACCTAAAGGTGATGAAACCTTAAAATATCCAGCATGGCTTAATGATATGGATGTTTATCACAACCAAGGCGATTCATTTTGGCGAGGCGAAAGTGCCGTACGCGGTGACTTTTCTGGTCTTGATGACTTATACACCCAAAAAGCTAGTGTTGTTAATGGCATGATAGATATTTATAAAGATATTATTGCAGAGTTTAAGCCTGATGGCTTTCGTATTGATACTGTTAAACATGTCAATATAGAGTTTTGGCAGCAATTCTCACCAGCGCTAATGCAACATGCTAAAACCCAGGGAATTAAAAATTTCTCCATGTTTGGCGAGGTTTATAGCTTTGAACCTGAATTATTAAGTCGTTTTACTACTGAAGCTAAAATCCCTTCCGTATTAGACTTTGCTTTTCAAGGCGCGATGATAAAAGTTTTGGTTGAACAGCAGGGGACCGATGTATTGGCGCAATTATTTGCTAAAGACCATTTTTATCAAACAGAGCATAAATATATTCGCAACACTAACGCTAATCAATTAGTTAACTTTACTGGTAACCATGATATGGGTCGCTTTGCTTACTCGTTGAAACAAAGCCCTCATAATTACCCTGAAGATGCACAAATTCAACGCAACTTACTGGCACATGCAATGATGTTCTTTAGTCGTGGTGTACCAGTAATTTATTATGGTGACGAACAAGGTTTTGTTGGTGATGGTGGTGATCAAGCATCACGCCAAGATATGATGCCTTCTTTTGTTGCTAGTTATAATGATGATAATTTACTGGCAACAAGTAAAAGTACAGCTGATGATAATTTTGATACTAACCACCTTTTTTATCAAAGCTTTGCTAAGTATGCGCAGTTATATCAGCAATATCCAGCATTACGTTTTGGTGAGCAGGCGGTTGTTTATTCACAAGATAAAGCTGGTATTTTTGCCATCACGCGTCAAATGAAAGCGACGAGTAAAAGCAAAGCGCAAAACTTATTGATTGTCTTCAATACCGCTGTTAATAAACAACAGCTCAATGTACTAATAGACAAGGTCGAGGGTACATTGCTTTATCGTTCAGTTAACACGGATAAAACTGATGAAATAGCGCCATTGAGCTTTGCTATTTATCAATTAAATTAGTAGTTTTATATAAATAACCAACAAAAAAATCGCTTAAGTGATAGTGAATGTTAGCGATAAGTAGAAATAAAAAAGCGACCTCAATTGATATTGAAGTCGCTTTTTTTGTCTATGAAAAGTTAATTTTACACGCGAAACTGCCTATAATGGTAATTTGTAGCTAGCTTAAAATAATAATAGCTAGATTTTTAAAACTCGGTTATTACTTTATTAGCACGAAAAGGCATAGAAGATAAGATGCTGATCTTTTAAAATTACGGATATAGATTTATCTTGGGGGACGTCATATTTTTGAAAAAACTAATAATCGATTGTTGGCTGGCATAGAATGATCATCAATTAAATTAAGTCCTGCTGTATTTGCCAATAATAAAATTGCTTCTATATCTCGAATACCGCTATTTATGTCTCTGTCTTTAAGCCATAGTTCAAAGTCAGCATTACTGCCGCTGGTAAACTTTCCTTGGTAATTGAACGGACCATAGATACAAACATTAGCGCCAGTGGTTAAATTTTTTGCTATGGCTTCAAAAAACTTAACCACTAATGGCCAACTGATTATATGTAGTGTATTTGCGGTATAAATTCCATCTACTGGAAGATTATGGTTAGGTATTGGCCACGTTTTATCTAAATCAACAATAATAGGCCTTTGCACATTTGTTAAAACAGCTTCATCTAACCATGCATTAATACCTAAATGATTTATCGGTAAATCACTAGTTTGCCAAGTAAGATGGGGTAGCTGCTGGCCGAAGAAAACAGCATGTTGTCCTGTCCCTGAACCAATCTCTAATACATGCTTAGTGTTTGAAAATACTTTGGTCAAAATATTTAAGATAGAACGTTTATTATTTTCACATGCTTGGGAGAATTGTTTATTCATCATCATTTTTGATCTAATTCTTTGAAAGGTAACATTTGGTGACATTGCTGCTGATACGTTAGCATATGTGCTTGCTCTTGTTGGCAAAAGTTTTTAATTGCTTCTCTAAATGCTGGATGTTTTATCCAATGATAAGAGTGTGTTAATACCGGCTCGAAACCCCTTTGAATTTTGTGTTCTCCTTGGGTGCCAGGGTTAAAGATTTGTAACTTATTTTGAATACAAAACTCAATTCCTCGATAATAGCAAAGCTCAAAGTGTAAATTATTATAGGGTTTAGTGCAGCCCCAATACCTGCCATATAATTGAGAGTCATCGTAAAAAAATAGCGAACAAGCAATATCTTCTTCTACATCACTGGCAATAATCAATAAAACATTATCAGTCTCACTGGCTAATATTTGCTTAAAAAACTCATAATTTAAGTGTGGTTGATGACCTCGCTTTAAATAGGTCAGTTGATAAGTTAAATAAAAAAACTCTAGATCTTGTTGGCTAATTTCGTTATTTGTTAATTGCCTTATTTTAATACCCTGATCAAGTATCGACAGTCTTTCTTTACGCGTATTTTTTCTTTTACGTGAGGTGAAGGAATTTAGGAAATCATCGAATGTTTTATAATCTCGATTAAACCAATGAAATTGTACTGTATTACGTTGATAAATATCTTCAGGTAATGCTGTCTTTATTTCATCGCAATACAAAATATGCCAACTATTAATATTTTCTTGTTGGCAATACTCAATTAGTGGCTCGAATAACTCAGTCATTTTGAGTTGTGAAGAGATTAATTTATCACTGTTCACAGGTGTAAAAGGGATGGTGGCCACTAACTTTGGGTAATATTCTATGCCATTACGTTTAAACGCATCAGCCCAATCCCAATCAAAAACATACTCGCCCCAAGAATGACTTTTTAAATACATTGGCATAACAGCAGTCACGTTATCGTTAGCTGTTGCTATTAAATGATGTGCTTGCCAACCTTGTTTAGCACTGACCGATTGGCTTTTTTCAAGGGCATTAAAAAAATCGTAACGAAGAAATGGGCAAGGTGAGCTATTTAAATTCTGCCAAGTATTAGCGCATATTTTGTCTATATGGTTAATAAAATTAATGTTTATATTGGTATTCAATAGAATATTTCTCACTAGCGGGAAGCAGTTATAAGCGTATGATACTTCAAAAGTAACGCTTTAGGGCACTAGAGTAGTTTATGCACAAGTCATCTTTTTTACTATCGTTTATTTATGCTCACTGTTACTAATATCGTAGAGATAAACAGGAGATTTATAAAAATCATTAATGCGTATGACTTTGCTATGCTGCCATAAGGGGAGGACGAAATTATTACTGATAACAAAGTTAACACTAGCTTGCTCTAACCATAATTTTTTACTGATTTTATCCATAGCCTCAGGAAATAAATAACACACTAAGACCGATGCTTTAGATAAGTCTGCTTTATAAAAATTTTGTCGGTATAAAGTTAGGTTTTTTAATCCCAATAGTTTCTTGAGTAAGGTCGATGTTAGCCATGGCAGGTAGGATAACTCGTATCCCACGATTTGCCTTTGTGGATATTTTTTGGCAATAGGTATAACAAAGTTGCCCCAGCCACTACCCATATCAATAATTGTACCTGTACCGGTTTCATCAGCTAACTTCATCATAGCGAGATAAGCTTTGTAGGAACTTGGCATCGGTGATATGCCTAACTTTACTGTGCTATAGATAACAGTACTAGTAACAAATAATACAATAAAGGCTAGAGTTATAAACAAAAATAGTTCAGGAATCATCCAGTGAAACTCTCAAATAGTAATATTTGTTATGATATACGCGTTTCATTAGAAGATACCGACTACAGCTTTATAAAGACGTTGATAATTCTGGCAAGATCAGCAATCATCTTTATTAGCTGTAATACTTATTAATTTGCAATAAGTTATTTGTTCTATTTTAGGGAGAAATTACATTTTTTTCTTAAGTAATCTTCATGGTTTGGCATCTGTTGAACCGTTTTTGTCATCATGTCATAAAATGAATTTAACGTTCGTGGTAAATCAATTTTTTGCTTATACGCCATAATAGGTGCAACACTTTTTGGGTGTATACCTTGCCCGGTTAACACCGCTAACCAATTATCTTGTTTAAACAGATCTTTACCGTTGAGGTCTAAATGCCCATGGGTTGCAAACAACTCTATTTGTTGCTGCAAGCTATCTGGCACTTGCATGTGTTGGCAATAGCGCCAAAATTCACTATCATCACGCTGGGTTGCTTTGTAATGTAAGATAATAAAGTTACGAATATGTTCATACTCTTCAATACTTTGTTTATTATAAAAACGTGTATTAATCTCATCACAGTGCTTATTAGGAAATAAATAAATAAGTCGCATAATAGCCCGTTGTATAAGGTGTAAACTGGTTGACTCAAGTGGCTCTAAAAAGCCAGAAGACAAACCAATAGCAACACAATTTTTATACCAAAACTTTTCACGTCTACCTACTTTAAAATTGATTACTCTCGGGTCAGTTAATAGCTCACCATCAACACTATCTACAAGCTTATCAATAGCTTGTTGTTCCTCAATAAAGTGACTACTGTGTACAAAGCCATTACCCATTCTGGTTTGCAAGGGTATACGCCATTGCCATCCAGCCTCACCAGCAATTGATCGCGTGTAAGGTGATATGGGTTTCACGTGTTTTGTTTGTACCGCTATAGCGCGATTACACAGTAGGTGTTCAGACCAATCAATAAATTTTACACCTAGAGTTTTATTGATTAATAAGGCGCTACCACCACTACAATCAATAAAAAAATCACCATTAATAACTTGCCCACTTGCTAAGGTGACTGAGCGAATAAAACCATTGTTAGCGTGTGTGCTAACGTGGTTGATTTTCCCCTCTTGACGAATAACACCACGTTTTGTGGCATACTCTTTTAAGTAATTAGCATATAAACTGGAGTCAAAATGATAGGCATAATCAAAACCAGAAAACAGTGATTTAGGATCGTTAGTAGGTAACGAAAATTTATCATGTTTTGCTAAATGCCAAGCACTGGCATACTCTTGCAGTGGTTTAGCATTACCTGACTCACGTTGCTTGTTCCAAAAGTAACCGAAAGGCATATAATCAAAATCAACTGCAAACCTACCAAACGGATGAAAATAGCTATGGTTTTTTTGTGACCAGTTTTCAAAACTAATGCCTAGTTTAATAGAGCCATTACATTTTTTTAAAAAATCATTTTCATCTATACCCAGCAAACGGTTGAAGGCTTTTATAGGTGGTATAGTTGCTTCACCAACGCCTATGGTGCCAATATCATCTGACTCAACCAGGGTTATATTGACATTAGCCTCCAGTTGTTTGGCTAACATGGCAGCGGTCATCCACCCGGCAGAGCCACCACCGACAATGACAATATCATTAATTTTATCTGTTGCTGACATCACCGTCATCCTCTTGTTGCATGCCTGTTAAAAATACTTGATGGTCATCATAATTAAGCGCACTGCGCTTAATAAACTGATCTATGTGACTTAAATCATATTTATTCGCTTGAGCATTATACGCTAATTGCTGATTAGTTTCTGGAAATACGCCATAACCTGCAAGTAAAGCATGCCATGAAACAGGCGGATAGAAACTCTTCACTTTACCTTCAATAAAAGCTTTATTTAAGTCTTCACCATGTAACCATACTTGTACAATTTTTTTAAGGTTATTAGATATATTAGGGTTTTCACTGTTTAAACGCCAATACTCAGTGTCACTGCGGTTACTTAATCGGTAATGGCCAACAATATAATCACGAATGCCATCAAAGCGATCATTCATTTTTTGGTTAAATTGCACTTTTTGAGCGGCTACTTGTTGGCTAATATCGCCACTAATCTTATTAAAGTTGGCATCGTTTAGACCAATAGTAGCGGTATTATTATAAGTAACAATAAAACCTTCAATAGTTTCTTGTACAAAATGTAAAGCAGTTGCCTCTAGTGGTTCAATAAAACCTTGCGATAAACCGACAGCAAGACAATTTCGATGCCAGTGCTCTGTTACACGGCCAACTTTCATGTTTAGGTGGTTAGCCTTAATCTCATTATTTGTTAGACCTAATTTTTCACGTAATTCTTGTTCAGCCTGTTCAGCGCTACAAAATTGACTACTGTATACATAGCCGTTGCCAGTTCTGTTCGTTAGGGGAATGTCCCAAGCCCAGCCATATTTCATCGCAGTTGAAATTGTTTGTGAATTAATCTTTTGTTGGGGAGTTCGAGGTGTCGCAATAGTTACCGCCCTATCGTTAAATAAGTTTTCTTTAAAACTAACAAAAGGTACCTGTAAACTTTTTTGTAATAACACGCTTTCAAAACCGGAGCAGTCAATAAATAAATCAGCGCTTACTGTGCCGCCATTATTTAAAAGTAATTGACTAATATCGCCAGATTTCGCCAAAATAACTTGTTCTACTTTGGCAACAATATGTTTTACGCCCTTAGTGCTAGCCACTTTGCTTAAGTACTTGCCCATTAACACCGCATCAAAGTGATAACCATAACTAATATCGAAGGGAAAATTTTCTTGGCCTATGGGCGCTTTTTGCTGGGCAGCTAGTGTCGCTGATAAAAAGAAGCGATCAACATGACTATCTATGTCGTAGCCTTGGCGTTTAAAGTGGCTATTATGAACAAAAGCAGGAGCCGTATGGGCATCAATGACTGAGGTAAAGGGATGGAAATAACGAGTAAAGCCAGGACGTGTTGACCAGTTTTGAAATAATATACCGTTTTTATAGGTTGCATTACAGGCTGGCATCCACTCTTTTTCAGTAACACCAATAGTCTCAAAAAAAGTTTTTAGCTGAGGTGTCGAGCCTTCACCAACACCAATAATACCGATAGCTGGCGATTCAATCAGGGTAATTGAAAGCTGACCATTATTGAGTTGTGTTTGCCAAGCTGAAGCCATTAAATTAGCGGTCATCCAACCGGCAGTACCACCACCTAAAATGACAATATTATGTGGGTTTTGCTGATTGCTCATGTTGACGTCTCAATTTATTATGCTTAAAAAAAAAGCAATACTTCGTATTTCATAAGTATTGCT